>WOZB01000281.1:0-3723 GCA_011620445.1 Anaerolineaceae bacterium
ATGGTGAAGGGGTAATGAAATTGGCACGAAATTGAGCAATTTCAATGCAATGTTGGCAGAGGAAGTTCCTGTGCATTTGAGGTTGTTTCTTTACAAGCTTTTAGCGGAACTCGTAATCTATACCAAAAACCTGGCTCAATAAAGTCGCAGGTGCATCCAGGGCTATGGCATCTTTTCTCGGTGAAGGTGTGACAGGTGAATTTGTTTCCAGATATTCCAATAAAACAGCGTGCAAGGTAGCCTGTTCGTAGCGTGTGTGCAGAACGTTGGATAAGCGGCAGAGTTGGTCTTTCGGGTCCCCTTCCCTCTCACAGGCTAGTACGGAATACATGCGTTGTTTTTCCAGGGGCTTTCCGCCTATCATCACTTTCTTGACTCGTTTTCCCAAGTTCTCATAAATCTTGAATTCAACCTGCATGCCTTTGAATTTGACCAACCAGCCTCCAAAGCGCTTGCGGGGATCTTTGGAAAAAACATTGTTCAGCTCTTTCTCCAGCCAATCCAAAATTTGCGCTCCACTGACTTCCCCGGTTCGAATTCGGCTGTCAACTGGAAACATATCGAATATATACCAATTGGGGATCTCAAACAAACCCTCCTGATTGCTTGTTGCCAGAGGCGGGCAGAACCGAAAACCATTGGACAAAACAATATCAATCTCAGGGAAACGCCACTTGAGCGCGTCGGTCATGAGAGTATCAATAGGGTTTTCAATCACAAAATAACGATAAAGTGGGATGCTGCTTGCCCCAACAATTTTGTTCATCTTTAAGAGATAAGGTTTCTCCACCTTCTCGATGATGCTGGAAAGATCTGGGTCGGGCATTCTGTTTGAAGAAACTTCAAGCAGTTGGTAGGTCTTTCGTCTGATCTCACCTTTTTCATGGAAGAGGACCAGCTTGCCGATGAAAGAACCAAAGGCACCTGGTTCGACCACAGGGCAATATTTTCCAAGTATTGGTTTGCGTACGCGCTCATGGGTATCGCCACCAAGGATGTAATCCAAACCCTTCGCGGCTTTGGAGTTTGAAAGCGCTATCTCCTGGGAAAGGCCCAGGTGACCTGCCAGAATGACTAGCTGGCAGCCTTTCTCATTCTTGAGCGTTTGAATGTATCCTGGCAGAGTTGCTTCTGGCTCTGTAAATACAATCCCAGTGCTATATGCAGGGCTCTGGCGGATAGGCACAAGTGGGTCTGTATATCCAATGATGCCAATTTTCAGCCCCTCAATTTGCCAAATGAACCAGGGGTCAAAAATTAGTTCACCCGGAAGGCCATTTTCATCATGATGCATGTTGGCGCAAATGGTAGGCGCATCCAGGCCGGCAAACAATTCCAGCGCCTGCTTTTTACCAAAAACAACTTCCCAATTGCCTGGGACGTAAAGGTCGTAATGCATTGCATTCAAGATTGGAAGTAGGGCTTTCCCCTGTGTTTCCACGCTCAATTGGGAACCTTGAAACATATCTCCGGTATCGATGAGGAGCGAGTGCGGATATTTCTTTTTCAGTTCTTGCACCTGGGTGCTTAAGTAATCGTAACCACCGCACTTGCGGAAGACAATCTTGTTATCTTCCCAAAATAGTTCATCATGGCTTTTTATCTGGCAGTGGACGTCTGTCGTTTGAAAGATGCAAATTTTATCCATGAGTCCTTCCTCCGAAGAAAGACAATCAGGATTCCTGATCCTGGTTGCGGTACTGAAGTGCTTCAGCGATATGGACCTGGGTAATCTCAGTTTCCCCAGCCAGATCGGCAATGGTACGGGCCAATTTCAGCACCCGGTGGTAGCCACGCGCGGTAAGCTGCATACGCTGCATGGCCATCTGCATCAGCCTGGTAGAGGCTTCATCCAATTTGCAGAAAACCCTGATTTCAGCGGGGGTCATATCGGCATTGGTGAAGAGGTGTGTGCCCTTGAAGCGCTCGTTTTGGCGTTCCCTGGCTGCGATGACACGATCGCGAATTTTCTCGGAGGATTCCCCCACCCGTTGTGTGCTCAATTTTTCAAATTCAAGCCTGGGAACGCGAAGGTGGATATCTATTCGGTCAAGCAGCGGCCCGGAAATGCGCTTGCGGTAATTGATGATGCTGCTGTTGGAGCAGGAGCAAGGCTTGACGGGGTCACCCGAAAAGCCGCAGGGGCATGGGTTCATGGCCCCGATGAGCATAAAATCGGCAGGGAAGGTAAGCGTGCCGCTGGCGCGGCTGATCGTGACCACCTTATCCTCAAGTGGTTGGCGCAGCACTTCAAGGATACGCTGGCCAAATTCGGGCAGTTCATCGAGAAACAATACCCCGCGATGTGCCAGGGAAATTTCGCCTGGATGGGGAATGTTGCCACCGCCTACCAGGCCGGCATGGCTGATGGTATGATGCGGCGCCCGGAAGGGGCGTTGCTGGATGAGAGCCATACCTTTGGGCAACAGATCCGAAATGGAATAAATCTTGGTCACTTCCAGGGCTTCTTCCAGGGTTAGTTTTGGCAAAATGGAAGGCAAAGCACGCGCGATCAGGGTCTTACCAGCACCGGGAGACCCAAGCATCAAGGCATTGTGGCCGCCAGCCGCCGCCACTTCAACGGCGCGCTTCACCTGGTCCTGCCCTTTGATTTCAGCAAAATCGGTTTCATAAACGTAAGCCGTTTTCGATCTAAATTCAGTGGGATTTGCTGGATTAAGCTGCTGCCCGTTGGTCAGGTGGCTGTAAAGCGCAGCCAAATTGGGTACCGGGTAAACCTCAATTTCCGGGATCATAGCAGCTTCAGGGGCGTCATCAACCGGCACGAAGAAACGTTTGAAGCCGGCGGCTCTGCCGGCTGCGGCCATAGCCAACACACCGCGCACATGCCTTACACCGCCATCCAAAGAGAGTTCACCAACGATCAGTGCGTCCTGCACCGCTGCCTGGGGCAGCTGCAAACCGGAAATCAGTACGCCAACTGCAATGGGCAAGTCGAAGGCGGGCCCTTCCTTGCGCACCGTTGCCGGGGCTAAATTGACGGTAAGGGCTTTGCGCGGGTAGCTCAGGTCGGCATTTTTGATAGCCGAGTAGACGCGTTCACGAGATTCTTTGACGGCTTCATCAGGAAGGCCAACAATGGCCATGTGTGGAAGGCCTTGCCCGAAGTCCACTTCCACATCCACGATTTCACCTTCGAGGCCAATGACTGTGCAGGAGTTTACGTGGGCAAGCATAGGCTAAGTTTATGAGAAGGCTCCTTAAAAGTCAACCAAATTTGGCTTCAGCGAAGGCAATTTCATTTCGGGTAGAATTCAGAGTTATTAGAGGTCATGCATGCCAACCCGAAAAATAACAGACAAACTATTCAGCCTTTTCCTTTGCCTCCCCTTACTGCTCCAAGCTTGCGTTTCGATTGCTGTTCCAAACCCGGCTTCACCACCTGCCGCTGTGCTGCAGCCAGGTTTGACTGATGAAGTGCCGGGACCTCCGACAGAGAACAGCGCGGCTGCGCAGCTTAGCCCCACCCAAGCTTTACCGACCGCGACCATCGCACCAACACCTACAGCTACTTCACCTTGTCTTTTCCTTAACCCAGATTTACCCAGTCAGGTGAGCTTGAACCTTGAAGTGCTGCGAGAAGAATTTCGCTGTCTCTCGGATTCACAACCCAGGCAGGAGCTGACTTATCTTGCCAGCGGCGACCTTTCGCAGTGGACCTATGCCCTGGTTGCCCCCTTCAATACGGTCACGGATGACCTG
>WOZB01000281.1:3823-10313 GCA_011620445.1 Anaerolineaceae bacterium
CATAGAATTTTGGGGTGGCGTTTCCGAGACTCCATTCACGCAGCTGGCCATGAGCGGTTCTACCAAAGCAGCCATGGTTTCACTTTTCGGAGAACCCAAGGGTGTCATTTCGGAACAAGCTGAAGGTGCCCTGCTGGACTACGCCTGGCAGACAGCCGGCACCTGGGCTGTTGTGCCATTTGAAGTGCTTGAACCACGCTGGAAAGTCATCAGCCTGGACGGCAATTCGCCAATCCGAAAGGATTTTAATGCAGAGGATTATCCCCTGCTGGCAAAGATCGGTTTGGCAAATCCTGAAAGCGCCGGTCTGATATACGAAAAGCTACAAGACCTGATGATCACGACCAATTGTGACCCTGAAAGACTCACCACGGTCATTGTCACAGGCACGACTGCGCTGGTGCGTGCGACGGCTTATGCCATGGAAAAGGAAGGCATCGACAAACCGGCAGCTGTAATCGGCCCAATCCTGAGCCAGGCGGATATTACCCACATCAGCAACGAAATTGCGTACTCGGATGATTGCCCCTACCCCAACCCGGTCTCCCAGAGTATGCGCTTTTGTGCGCCGTTCTCTTACAACCAGGTACTTGAAGAGGTGGGTGCCGACGTGGTGGACCTTACCGGTGACCATTTTGTGGATTGGGGCCTTGACGCCGCCCGCGATACGGTGGACCTGTACCACGAGCTGGGATGGCAAACTTTTGGAGGCGGCAAAAATCTAAAAGAGGCCCAGAAACCAGCCTTGTTTGAAGTCAATGGCAACAAGATTGCCTTTATTGGCTGTAATGCCAAACACGCCTATTGGAATGTAGCCACAGCTGAAACACCTGGCGCCCTGGATTGCGACACCGAATTCCTGCACGAACAAATCCGTACGCTCAAGAAGGAGGGCTATACCGTCATCACCACCTTCCAGCATTACGAGGATTACGGGTGGTTCCCCGACACGGCTCTGGAGTACGATATGCAGCAAGCTGCCCTGGCTGGAGCGGATATCGTTTCAGGCAGCCAGGCTCACAGGCCCCAGGTCTACACCTTTACCGGAGCCGAGCAGAAGCAATTCATCCATTTTGGACTTGGAAACCTCTTTTTTGATCAAATTCTTCTGGGAAACGATTGCGACAGGGGCTTCGTTGACCGGCACGTAGTCTACGACGGCAAGTACATCAGCACTGAATTGCTCAGCATCATTTTCCCAAATTTCCTGCAGCCAATTTGGATGAACGAAGAAGAACGCAGTTTCTTCCTGGGCACTTTACATAAATACAGCGATATTTACCAGGCTTCCCTGGCAGAATAAACAAGTTTGACCGCTGGTCTCGCCTATCGGCAGGCTGTATCACTCGCCAGGCTGACGAGAAACTCAGCTTCCAGGCACTCTCTAAATATCTGAGTAGATTTATTTGTGGCGCGGCTTAGGCAGCGCGATTACGCTTTCACGCTTTACAAACTCAGCGTCAACTTCAAGGTGAACAGGCACGGTTTTTGGCTTGTTCATGCGTTCCAAGAGCCGTGTCACCGTGCAATAAGCCATGAATTGGCGAGGGATGCGCATGGTAGTAAGTGGTGGGTTGCCCATACCTGCATAGACAATGTCATCCACGCCGATTACGGAGATATCGGCTGGGATTTTCCAACCTGCTTCAACAATAGCCTTCATAGCACCCAGCGCAATAGTGTCGTTATCCGCAAAGAACGCGGTTGGCATTTGAGTGTGGCCTTCCAGGGCTTCACTCATCTCTTCGGAAACACCTGAAAGTGTGGGTGTCAGCAGGAAGTGATGCTCAGGTTTCAGGCTCAATCCTTTTAATTGCAACGCCTCGAGGAAACCTTTTTCGCGCTCCTTGAAGTTTGAAACCTCCACATTGCACTGCAGGTAACCGATCTCGCGATGGCCAAGCTCATACAGGTACTCGACTGCTTGTTGGGCGATGCGTTCGTTTGCCATCACCACGGTATCTACCGCTAATCTATGCATGGCATTGTCAATCACAACGGTGGGAAGCCCCAATGCCAGGAAAGCCTTGCACACTTCCGGGCTCATTTCGGTCCCAAGCAATATCAGGCCTTCAAACTTAATGTTCTGCAGCTTCTCAATAATCTGGGAGAGGTTGGCATTATTGCAGCCAAATTGGCCCAAATGCATGCCCCTTTCAATGCACTCCGCCTCAATACCTTCGATCATTGCAGCGATGATGGAGGCGTTTTCTTCCACCAACATGCCATGCTGTGAGTATCGGATGAAGACCACCGTTTGAATGTTATATTGCTTGTTTGCCCATGCGGGCCTTTGGTATTTATTGGCATCGATCACCGTGCGCACGCGGTCTCTCACAGCCTGACTGACCCCCTTTCGGTCATTGAGAACGAGTGAGACAGTCGCGGGGGAAACCCCCGCAAGTTTGGCTAACTCTCTGACGTTCATTTCGCACACCTACCTTCCAGCACATCCGCAAAATTCTCGATAATCAAGCGCGCAACTTCAGCACCGGGGTCAACAACCCCGCGGGAGGCTTCCCCGCGGATCGCCACTCGACCGTGCCTGGCTAGCATATTTGCAGTGGCAAGCAAATCTTCATTTGCTTTGTGGCGCAGCCTTTGTGCAATCTCATCGACTGTGAGGGAATCAAAGGGGTTCGTTTTTAGGAAGAAGAGTGAGCCCGTAAAACCATCCAGCACCGTCTTTTCCCCCGGTTTTGCCCCACCAAGCTCGGCAATTCCACGTGTAAATGTTTCGAAGAGGAGTGTGATACCAGCACTGTCCAGTTCGGTCTTGCCTTTGAGGGCTTTCCCTGCCTGCATCCAGCCATTTGCAATCAGGGTGCCCATGGTTGAGGGCACACTGCTGGCCATGGTCTTGCCTGCCAGGTAAAACAGTTTGCCCAGGTCAGGTTCTTCGGAATCTTGTATAGCTGTACTGGCAGCCTGGAAGCCTTTACTCATGGTTAAGCCAAGGTCGCCATCACCAAATACGCTGTCCATCTCGATGAGCCGGTCCTTGTTGGCCTGCATCGTCTCAGCCATGCAGGTGAAAAAAGCTTTGATTTCCTGGGCTTTCAAGCTAACGGCAGGCATCAATACACCCTAGAACTGCTTGAAGAAAGGCGTATTGGCAGGCTCGTCGAGCAAGCTTTTGAGCTCTTCATCCAATTTGAACAGAGAAATTGAAGCCCCGGCCATTTCCATACTGGTGGCAAATTCACCCACATAGCTGCGATGGATGTGGATGCCGCGTTCAGCCAAGTTATGGGCTACCCGGTTGAAAATCACATAGAGCTCTTCAAGTGGCGTCGCCCCCAGGCCGTTCACCAAAACTGCCACTTCATCGCCTGCCTGGTAAGGTAAATCCCCAACGATTACCTCCAGCATGCTATCAGTGATCTGGTCAGCCGGCTCCATTTTGGTAACCTTAATGCCTGGCTCTCCATGAATACCCATGCCGAGCTCCATTTCGTCCTCAGCGATGATAAATCCTGGCTTTCCAACGACAGGTACGATGCAAGCGGAAAGGGCGACGCCCATAGTGCGTACCGCATCGCGCGCTTTTACGGCGATGCGCTTGACTTCTGGCAGCGGAAGCAAACGCCTCGCGGCTGCGCCCGCGCATTTATAGATGAAGTATATGCCTGCCACACCACGGCGGGTGTTTTTTTCCTCGGCTGTTTTTGGAGCGGGGGAGGCTACATCGTCCCATCCAAGGACTGTTTCAACCTTGATATCCTCTTCCATGTCTGCCATATCCCCAGCCATATTGAAGTTGAATATATCGCCGTTGTAATTACCATAAATGTAAAGAACCCCAGCACCCTGGTTGACAGCTTTGGTGACCTCAAATATTTGTTCCACATTAGGCGATTGGAATACTTCCCCAATGGCACAGCCGTCCAGCAACCCATCGCCGACATAACCGAGGAAAAGCGGCAAATGGCCAGACCCGCCGCCAGTTACGATGCCTACTTTTCCCGGAATTTTCTGTTTGCTGATGTAGCAATGGATATCATCATGCACGTAAGTAACCTGTTCGGGATGCGCAGCATAGATGCCGTGCAGCATTTCGGTCACCATGTTTTCTGGTTGGTTGATGATTTTCTTCATTCAATCTCCTTCTTGCCAGTAAATGACTTTTGAAGTGTTTCGGCCAATTTCAAAACTAATAATTACTTAAGATATTGTTCAATCTGCCAGGCTTCGGGCGATAATCGCCCAGAGGGTAGCACCGCCGTCTGCATAGGCATTGGCGCGCTCCCCCAACCACTTTGCCCGCCCGATCTGAGCCACCATGCCCTTGGTGCCCTCTGCGGCAGTTTCGGCCGCTAGAGCAGCTTTCAGACTGGCTGACTTTAGATCCTCTGTTTCGGCAAAAGTGGCTTCAAGGGCATCCGCGTAGGGCAATAATGCATCCAGGATGGTCTTATCGCCCAATTTGGCTTTGCCGCGGCTCTGGATACCTTCCGCGAAACGCCGCGGCAAGGTAATAAGTTCTGCTTCTGAGAGTTCCACCTGCCCCTTGAATGCTTTAGCCAGCGCCATCAGGCCAGCTGAAAGCAAGGTGCCCATCGTAGAAGGTGCCGCGCGGTTGCATGCCATAGCTGTATTCATAAACAATAAGCCAAGGTCATCACCCGGGTAAGCTTCCGCGGCTTTACCGATGGCATCAAAGGCTGCTTTCATGCTGAGCCCAAGGTCGCCATCGCCCGATTTGCCGTCCAATTCTCCAAGGTAGTCCAGGTTTTTCTCAACCGCCTGGCTAATCTTGGCAAACCCAGTCAACAGTTCATCTTTCTTAAGCATGTGTCTGCTAACCGTTCATGCGGATAAAAGGGGACCAGGCAGGCCGGGCTAGCAGGGCTTTAAGCTCGGCGTCCATTTTCATTAAGCTTATGGATACGCCTGCCATTTCAAGTGAGGTGGTAAATTCACCGACCAAACTTTCATGGATGGAGATGCCTTTGGCTTTCAGGAAAAGTTGGGCATCATTCTGAAATAGATAAAGTTCTTCGCGCGAAGTAGCCCCCAGCCCGTTGATGAGTAATGTCACTTCGTCATCCGCATGCAATTGCTGGTCGGCAATCAGCCGGTTCAGAAGCTCCTCAGCTAATGCTTTTGAGCTTTGCATCGAGCCCGTCTGCACGCCTGGTTCACCATGGATGCCCATGCCAATCTCAATCTGGTCCTCAGCGATGGTAAAAATCGGTTTGGCGGAACCCGGCAGCTGGATGGCTGTAAAGGCGATGCCCATGGTGGCCGTAGCAGCACAGGTTTTTTCAGCCACCGCGGCAACTTCTTCGAGGCTGGCTCCCATTTCAGCTTTTGCGCCGGCCATCTTGTAAACCAGGAATATGCCCCCGATACCACGGCGGCTTTGCCACTCGCTCTTTGGGGCTGAAGCAATGTCATCCGAAGCTTTGACGATTTTGCTGGGGATGTCTTCCAATTCAAGGATTTCGGAAGCCATCTCAAAGTTCATCGTGTCGCCTGCATAATTACCAAAGAGGAAGAGAATGCCCGCACCGCCATTGGCTGCTTTGGCCGCGCTGACGATGGATTCAGCACTGGGGGAAGTGAACACGTTGCCAACGGCCACACCGTCGCAAAGCCCGAGGCCAACATAACCCAGGAAGGTTGGCAAATGGCCGTAGCCGCCGCCGGTGATGATGGCTACCTTGCCGCTTTTTGGGCTATCGGCCCGCACAATGGCGCGAGGGTTATCGGGTGCGGCTCTGAGCAGTTTGGGGTGGGCAGAGAGAATACCAGCCAGACTTTCGTCTACAAAATGGCTGGGATCGTTCATTAATTTCTTCATCGTCATCCTTTCGAGCCTTATTGAACGAGCAGATGCTTAGTCTTTGCGCCTGCATTGATCGGGAAGCCTAAAACGATTTCAAGGCAGGCGGTATATATTGTCAAAACAATTTAATGCTCGGTTTTTTTACGGGTGTCGAAGCGGATCTGGCAGCTTCTTGAACCTTGGGCAATGGTATGGCCAAGGGAAAAGCCGAAATTCTCAAACTTGGAGGCAATCCCGCGGTCGCCATCCATGGCGATATCGCACAGCTCCTCTATTTCTTCTTCAGTCGCGCCTAATTTCTGCCAGGCAGAAACGAGGGGGCAATAGTGAAAATCGAGGTAATAGCCGTTTTCATCCTCTTTGAGTACTTCCATTTCAAATATTTTGCGGTCAGGGCCGACTGCAAATTTCTTGGCAAACTCTTCAACTGACGCGTCCTTACCGATTTCAGCTTCGACGCGGCTGCCGTGCATTTCGCCAGTTTCAAAGACAGCTTTACGGCCGATTTCATCCCAGGATAAGCCTTGCTTTTTGGCTTCCTTTAGAAGGTTATACATCCAGGTGGCGCGGTGCTCGATGGCATTGCGCAAACGGGTGGTCATTTCATCATCGGTAATCGTGGGTTGATTTGTAATTTTTGGCATGCATTACTCCTTGTTTTGTTTTTCTCACAGCCTCGAATGGCTGTCATGAGTGTTT
>WOZB01000108.1:0-5472 GCA_011620445.1 Anaerolineaceae bacterium
TTGTGCAAACTTCCTGAATGCCGTTTGCAGTGCAGAGGTAACCGCAAAAGAACCTGCCAGGCAAATTGAGAAGCTAATGAGGCTCAGAAACTTTAAGGCCGAACCGGCAAGTACGCCTTCATACGCGCCGCTCACGATCAGATAAGGTGAAAAATAATTCAGGTTGATTGGGAATAAGAGCAAACTGATTAATAATAGCGTTTTCTAATGAATTGTTTTTGTTCTTCATCTCGCACAATTCCTATATCCTCAAAATCTTTATTAGCGTTGTTTTATATAAATATATGCTGCATAAGCTGTGTTTATAACGAAAAAAAGACCAGCTGGCGAGGAAAATATGCTAATGAGTATTGACTTTATTTTCCACGGTAGTAGTCATTTTGCATGATTATTCTTACCTTATGATATATTATCATTATCAGTTTTATAATTCAGTCTTGTTTTTTGAGTGATAAACTAAACTCCAACAGAAAAGAGTAAATATGTGTTGGAGGCAATTGGGCGAGGAAAAATGGCAAAGATACTAATCATTGAAGATGAACGCGAGCTTACCAAAGTGCTTCAGGCTTATCTGGAGCGAAGCAATTTTGAGGTTTTGGCGGCTTATGATGCCGCTGAAGGCAAGAAGCTATGGGAAGATGCAAATCCTGATTTAGTACTTTTAGATTTGAACCTCCCGGGCACTGATGGCCTTGAACTTGCCAAAGAAATGCGCCGGACTAAAGATACTCCAGTTATCATGACCACTGCGCGTGTTGATGAAGTTGACCGCTTGATCGGCCTCGAACTGGGCGCCGATGACTATGTCATCAAACCTTATTCCCCACGGGAAGTGGTTGCTCGCGTTAAGGCTGTTTTGCGTCGCATTAATGCCAAACCGCTCGAAGAGCCTATCAAAAGCAAAATCGCCGGGCTAAATATTGATCCCTCCATGCATCAGGTCACTGTCAAAGGCCAACCCGTGAATCTTACCCCAACAGAATTTGACATCCTGTCTACTTTAGCCTCTCAACCGGGCCACGTATTTACCCGCAATCAACTGATTGAGGAGACCCAGGGCGCCAGCGCTGAGGGGTACGAACGCAGTGTGGATGTGCACATTAAGAATTTGCGCCATAAATTACGCGCCGCTGACCCTGAGACGGATTACATTAAGACCATCTTTGGGGTTGGGTACCGAACTATAAAAACGGATTAATCTGTGCGCAATCGTTTGATCCTGGCTTTTTTAGGAGTCATTTGCCTGACTCTTGGCCTGGTTTTTTTGTTTATTCAGAATTCCTCTACATTAGTTCTGCAGAATTCCTTTCGGACAGCTTTCCAGAAGGAGATTCAGCCGCTCATTCCACAGCTCACGACTTACTATACTATCAACAATCGTTCTTGGGATGGTGTAGACAGCCTGCTCATAGCTGCCGACAAATCGGCTAATCAACAAGAAACACACGATTCTTATCAATCAGACGATCTTGTTTTACTAGATGCAGCAGGGAAGGTAATAGCCCCAGAAAACTCCCCACTTCATGGCAGGAGTCTGGATTCTATGACCTTGAATTCTATTTTGCCGATCAACTACGAAGGTGAAACGCTGGGATATCTTGGTTCCACCTTGTTGGTTGGCAATTTGCCACCCATCATTTCAAAAGAGTTCAACCGGCTTTTTTCGCGTTCAATCCTGATTGCACTGCTGGCTTCGGGTACCATCGCTATGCTCTATGCCATACTCGCCACGAACACTGTTGTGCAGCCTATAACAGATATGACTGCGACAGTGGAAGAAATGGCACGCGGGAACTTGCATTTGAGGGTCAATCCAGAGAAATTTGGATACCAAAATCTTGTGTCCCTGGCAGAATCAATTAATTTCCTGGCAAACACAATTGAACAAGGTACAACCCAACGTCAAATGATGATATCAGACATTGCCCACGAACTGCGCACCCCTTTGGCCGTCCAAAAATCTTATTTGGAAGCCATGGAGGATGAGGTTATCCCCATCAATTCAGAATCCCTCAAAACGATTCAGGAGCAAAATATCCTTCTGACCCGCCTGGTAAATGATCTGCGCCTGCTTTCTGCGGCAGAATCAGGTGAGCTACAACTAGTCTTCCGCCAAATGGATCTCACGAAGGTCTTGAAGAAAGTATTGGACCAATATACGGCGAGATTTGCCGAAGCGGAATTAACTGTCAACCTGGTAACGCCCGAACCGCACCCCATTATTTTGGGTGATCCTAACCGCATAGAACAGATCATCATAAACCTCTTTCAGAACGAAAGACGATATGCTCCACCTGGGACAGAGTTGGACATCAGCTGTTATATACGCGACCATAGGGCTGTGCTGACGGTTCGTGACTATGGCGTTGGAATTCGGAAAGAAGAGCTTGAAACTATCTTTCTGCGCCTTTACCGTACAGATAAGGCTATAAAATCCGACGCCAGCGGCTCGGGCCTTGGCCTTTCGATCGCTCGTAAATTAGCGGAAGCGCACGGTGGCACCCTGATTGCCAGCCAGCCGACCGGTAAAGGTGTTAGATTTACCCTTTCACTGCCGCTTGCCTTTGAACATATCAAACTTTCGAAAAGTCCGGTTAAATCCAAAACAAAATGACTTTACCGATTGGGATATAATCCGCTTGGGATTTGGAAAAGAAATTAATGAATAAGAAAACAATCACAGCGATCGTTATCGCTTTACTGCTTACGGCACTAGTTATCGGTGGGTTTGTACTGGCAAATATTTGGAACAGGCCGCTCGGGAAGGCTCTTGGCTTGCCAACCCGCACGCCTCCCGCAGCGGAATCCAATACCAGCGTAGTAGAAAGCCCGACAGCTTTAGTGCTTGAAAATACCGTCCAGCCGCAAACAAGCAAGACACCAATTCCCCCAACAGTTACCCGCGTGTTCACAAGTACACCACCGCAGCCCGTTTGCGGCAGCAAGGTGCCCTTGCTTTACTTCCTGGTGGTTGGGGCAGATGCAACAGACCCCGACTATCGCTACGGCCTCTCAGATGTGATGCGCATTGTGCGCATCGACTTCATGCAACCCAAGGTGTCGGTTTTGACCCTACCACGCGACCTCTGGGTTACCTTTCCAAATATTAAGGATGAACCTGAGCGCTGCCCGGTTGAGGGCAAACTTAACCAGGCATACTTTTTGGGTAATCCTGGGAAGTCATGCTATAGCGGGACCGGTGAGGGGCCAGGTCTGCTTGCTGAAACAATCGCCACTAATTTTGACTTATTCTCAGACCATTACGTGGCAATCAACGAGACCGTTTTTCAGAGCATGATCGATGCCATGGGTGGCGTGGACCTCTACCTGGAGAACGCGGTGGATGGACGAGCTTTGGGTGTGGAAGGTGAAGCCACCAATGATAATAGCCAGGGCTACTTCCCAGCGGGTTGGAATCACCTGACGGGTTACGATGCCATGAGTTTTGTGCGTATTCGCGACCGCTACACCGAGATTGTGCGCAGCGATCATCAGAGCCTTTTGCTCTGTGCCATGAAGGACAAACTTTCCAGTCCTGAAATTATTACCAAGATCCCCAGGATAATTTCAACCCTCTTCAACGAAACCCAGACAGATCTTTCACCGGCTCAGATCAGCCAATACCTCACCTGCCTGCTGCCTAAGTTGAACGGATCCAATCTGCAATTTATCCGCTTTCCGGATGAATGGTTCACCAAGAGCCACCAAAGTTTATATCAAGGTACTTTTGTTTGGGATATTCCCCAGGAAGACATCCGGGATTATCTGAAGAAGTTCCAGGCAGATGAAATCCCTATCCAGGAAACCAGTGACAGCTCCAAGAGCTGCCCTGAACCCCCAGCTAAAAATTAGCCGCTAAGTCCATACCCTCGTAAAGCGGGGCAACTTCATCGTAGCCATTGAATAGCAGCGTCGCCCGGCGCTCGGAATCTCCAAGGCGCAATTCGGTTGCCTGTGACCAACGGGGATGGTCAACGGATGGGTTCACATTGGCATAAAAACCGTATTCGTTGGGGGCATAAAGGTTCCAGAATGTGTCTGGCTCTTCAGCAGTAAGTTCGATTTTGACGAGTGATTTACCGGACTTAAAGCCGTACTTCCAGGGGACAACCAGGCGGATTGGCGCGCCATTCTGTTTGGAGAGGTCTTCGTTGTAGAGTCCGGTTGCAAGCAGGGTTAGATTGTGCATGGCTTCATCCAGCCGTAAGCCTTCTGTGTAAGGCCAGGGAAAGGAAGCGGTTTCGTTAATCCCGGGCATCTGGTCAGGCAAAGCCGCGGTCTGAAAACTGACGTATTTCGCCTGCGATTTGGGAGCAACTTCATTTAGGAAGTCAGCCAGCGCAAAGCCCTGCCAGGGAAGCACCATGGACCAGCCTTCCACGCAGCGCATGCGATAGACGTGCTCACGGGAGCGGAACTTTTCTTTGATTTGCTCGATTGATAAGCTCATGGGTTTGTCGACCAATCCAGAGACTTCCAGGGTCCAGGGGGAAGTTTGGAATTTACCTACTGCAGGGGCAACGCCTGCTTTGGACAGGCTGAATTCATAAAAGTTATTAAAGCTAAGGGCAGTTTCTTTTTTGGTTAATTCGTCTGTAAATACAGATGAGGTGGAGGTGGCTGCGGGAGCAGTGCAAGCACCGAGCAAGGCGGCCGCGCTGGTTATCCCTGCCGCGCGCAGGAACTGGCGCCGGTTAAGGTAAAGTGCTTTTGGAGTAATCTCATCCATAGTGCAAGCCTTTCTCTATAAATGAATTTTAATTGGAAAAGTTCTCAGATTCAACCAAAAAGTTAAGCCTGTCATATGTTCAGACCCATCGGCTATAGGAGAAGTATATGTTCAAATCCGACATTGATGCCCTTGCCAATTCAGCCTAGTCTCACTTCCACTCTTTACAGACGAATACTTCAGGTTTCCTGGTTTCGCCTGTTCTTGCGGGCATATTTGTTGGTTTTCGGGTTTTCTGCCAATTTGTGGTTGGGGGTATTTTCAGGGGAGTTCGGCACTCAAACTCCTGCAAGGTGAGGTCTTCACGGCAGCACTTAGCCTGGTGGTCGTAGCGGGCGCGGAACTTTTCACTGGCAATCACCTGACGATGACTATCGGATTTCTTGAGAGTAATTATAAATAGACAAACTTGTTATTAGCTTGACTGGCCTGTTTTATTGGCAACTGGGCAGGTTCGGTGCTTCGGGCTTTTTTTTAACACGACTGGCTTGTTTTCCGCCTGATCCCTTGACGTCATCCAAAAAGTAACACAGACACCGAGCATCTCCCTTTTACGGCCTTGCTGGATCGGGGCATCCTCTGCTATTTCCTGGTTTGTCTGGCAATCTGGAGTGCCACCCGGCTCAGATCTGAATCGGCCAAACTGATTATGATCTTTTGGTTCATATTGGCATTTGTGCTGGCTGGTTTTGAACATTCCGTGGCCAATATGAGCTCGCTGACCATGGCCATCCTGCACCCCG
>WOZB01000108.1:5572-10261 GCA_011620445.1 Anaerolineaceae bacterium
TCAGATTGGTACGATTGGTCAAAGGGCAATGCCCTGCTCTCACGCTTCCCCTTTAGCCGTCTTAGCGACCCGCAAGTTGAAGGTGCTCCCCGCAATCTGCCAATTTTTCAACCGCTGGCTTATGAAGGCACACGGAATACAGACCCACGCTACGTTATTCTTGCCCGCCTGATGAAAGCACCATACCCCTTTATCCTCAATCTGCACCTTACCACGCTGGTGGGCGAGCGCGGTCCGAAAGCCTGGCAGGATACCATTGATGCCGCTCGGCTGACGCGCTCACAACAAATTACCCGTGTGATCAGTCTCATCGAATCGCACGTTCTTGAAAAGGGGGAACCGGTAATCCTCATGGGCGACTTCAATGCTTCCCCGGAGGAGTACACACTCAAAGAAATGTTAATCGCAGAAACCGGCTTTGTGCGCTTAACACCGCGGCAGGATGTATCCACGCATGAAAATGCAGGTATTGTGGACCACATTTTTTTCTCACCGAAATCGCGCCTGAAAGGCTACACCTGCGAGGTAATTGATAGCGACCTGGCTCGCCAGGTTTCCGACCACTTGCCGGTAGTTGCAGACATAGAATTTGAATGATCCTGATAAGGAACTAATAGTTGATGGCATCTCCTAAATATTTTGGCACGGATGGTATCCGTGGGACGGCGGGCAAAGACCCGATGACCAAAGATTTTGCCTTTCGGTTAGGCTGGGCTGCTGGCTCGGTACTGGGTAAGGGCAAGGCAAAGCCCCTCATCCTGATTGGCAGAGACACGCGCCTTTCCGGACCCTGGCTGCAGGAAGCCCTTCAAGCTGGCCTCGAAAGCAGCGGTGTAAAGGTGGTCAATCTTGGGGTTTTCCCTACACCAGGGGTGGCGTTTGTTACCCATGCAACTGAGGCAATTGCTGGTGTGGTCATTTCGGCCTCGCATAACCCGGCGGCTGAGAATGGCATCAAATTCATCAGCCACGATGGTATGAAGTTGAATGAAGCCACAGAACTCGCCATCGAAGCCTTGCTGGATTCTGCCCCTAAAAGCCCAGATACTCCAAGAGTATTGGAAGGGCCTGATTCAAGCCTCAGGGCTACCTACCAAGAAGATTTGCTGATTAATCCTGGTGCGCTGGAGATTGGCGACCTTCGGATTATTCTGGATTGTGCCAACGGAGCCAATTATGAGATTGCTCCGCAGATTTTACGGCAGCTTGGCGCAGACCCGATCGTGCTCAATAACCAGCCGGATGGCGAGAACATTAATGCGCATGCCGGCTCGGAGTTCGTGCGTTCACGCCCGGGCGATTTTAGCAGAATTATCGAAGAAAATCAGGCTGATCTTGGGATTGCCTTTGATGGGGATGCGGACCGCGTTATCCTTTTCGATGAGCGCGGGCACATGGTGGATGGCGACCAAATTCTGGCTATCCTGGCTGATTATCTCCATCAGGCAGGCAGATTGCTCGGCAACGCATTAGTCACAACCACCATGGCCAATGGTGCTCTCAGTAAATATGCAGAAGGGCATGGCTTTACTTTCGTCGAGACCCCGGTTGGGGATAAGTATGTGACAGAGAAGTTGATGGCTCTTTTTGCAGCGCCAGAAAACGACGGGCAGCTGGGCATTGGCGGCGAGCAATCCGGCCACATCATTATCCTGGATGAAATGCATCGCACCGGCGATGGCCTGCGCACCGCCCTTTGGGTTCTCAAAGTGCTTCTTGAAAAGCCTGGGCAAAAGCTCTCAGAGCTGACTGGCAAATTCCGAAAGTACCCGCAGCTGATTGCTTCTGCTTATGTATCCGAAAAACCAGAGTTAAAGACCATCCCATCCGTGGCAATCGCCCTCAAACAGCTTGAGCATGAGTTGCCCGGCATAGTGCGCATGAACGCGCGCTATTCCGGCACTGAACCGAAGTTCCGCCTGATGCTCGAGACGGATACCCGCCATTCGCCGGAAGAAATCGCTGACAAAGCCTGGCAAATTTGCGACCTGGTACAGAAGGAGACCGGTACAATGCCCGGCTCCAAGGTCGAAATCCTGAATGTTTCTGATGGCGGCCTCATGCAGAGACCAACCCATCGGTAGTAAGCGAGGTAATTTTGGAAAAAATTATGTCTACATTTAATGCTACACTGGCAAAGGAGTTCAATCGGCTCGATCGTGCCATTTTGACGGCTGATAAGCCTGAGCTCTGGCAGCCAGCCATCAGAGCTATGAATGAGTTCCTGGAGCAAGTTCAGGCCTGGTTGCTGAGCAACTCTGAAGTCATTAGCACAGATTTGGTCACTTCATCGCGGGTGATCAGCCTATTGCTCACCTTGGCGGCAACTGGTACGCAAGGCCGCCTCGAATTGATGCAGCCAAAGGATGGATCAGGCCGGGAAGCTCGCAGACTGATCGATGAGGACTACTTACCCAAATCCGGCGATATGCGCCGGAAAGCCATCGAAATTGCCCGTCAGTACTTCACCGCCAGTGCATTCGATTCAATAAAAGAACCGATCAAGTATGAAATCCTCCCTCTGCTTGAATCCCTGGACGACCATAAAGACCCTGACCGATTTATGGCCTATCGCATCATCCAGATTGGCAACATCTACGAGCGGCTTTACAGTTTGCGCTTACGTACTGAAGACCCAATTCTGCTGGGCTTAGCCGGCAAACGCGGCCTCCTGCGGGAAATTTATGACCGCAAATATCTACGTTTTGGCACATCGGGCGTTAGGGGACGTTGGGGTAATGATTTCACAGAGAGGCGTTCTCGGCAGGTCGTTCAGGCGATTTGCGATTTCATGAATAACGATGACGTGCCCGCCTTTGTGGGAGCTGAAAACCTTTCAGGACGTAAAGTCATCTGCGGGCATGACACCCGGCGTAATTCTGACCTGGTGACCACCTGGGTGGCTGAAACCTGCCTGGCCAACGGATTTACTGTTGAAATGGCAGACCGCGACGTACCTACACCAGCCCTCGTCTTTTACGAAACAGACGCGCTGCCACCTGAAGAGGTTGCAGGGCTGATTATCTGCACTGCCAGCCATAACCCGCCAGAATGGCAGGGTATCAAGTTCAATCCGCGCCTGGGTTACCCTGCGCCGACCAATGTCACCGATTTTATTGCCTTCCGCATCAACGAATTGCAATTACTGGATGAAGATGGGCGCTCCGCCGATTTGGAAAACGGCCGCTCCCGCGGCCTGCTGACCGGGTTTGACCCGCTGGATAAATACGTGCGTTGGATTCAAAATAATGGCAATGGCAATGCCCGCGTCCCGGTGGATTTTGATCGGATCCGAACTTTTTTTGCAGACAAACATATCGTGGTTGATGAAATGCACGGTGCTTCGCGCGGCTACTTTACCCGCCTTTTGGGTGAGGCCGGCGTGCGTCATACGGTCATCCACTCTGAAGTTGACCCAGACCTGGGCGGTCAGGATTATGCCAACCCTGAAGAACCCTTCATCAACCTGCTAAAAAAGACAGTAGCAGAGACCAGCGCCTGGTGCGGCATGGGTATGGATACCGATGCCGATCGCTTTGGCATTGTGGATAAGGGCGGCATTTACATGAGGCCTAATCAAATACTGCCCATGCTGATCTATTATCTGGGCGTTGAACGAGGTCTCACCGGGCGGGTAATCGCCACCCAGACAGGCTCGCCGCTGATTGAGCCCATCGCTGGGATGATCAAGGGTAATGAAGCCTACAAGCCTGCAGATGGTGTTTTGCCCGGTTACATTGGGCAGCGCATTTACAAGACCCGCATTGGCGATATTGCCACGCGTTCCCTGGAGCACGCCTTTGCAGTGCCGGTGGGCATTAAGTATATTGAGGAAGTTCGCCGTATGGATGCTTCCTATAACATGCTCAAGACCCTACCTGACGATTGGCGCGACCAGATCTTAATTGGCGGAGAGGAATCATCCGGCCTGACCACGCGCGGTCATGTGACGGATAAAGATGGACCCTGGGCCAACCTGCTCATCCTGGACATGCTGGCTTATTATGGAACCCGGAAGCAAAATCCTTTGACGACTTTCACGGAAATCTGGGAAGATATGATTCACAAACCGGGCCTTTGGCCAAGTTATGGCACCTCCAAAGAGCCGACTTCCAACGCCGGCCGTTCTGATGTGGACGCTCCATTGGAAGCCAAAGAAGCTTTCATCGATTATTATCTCGACCTGGCTTTGCATTCAAAACCAGATGAACTGAAAGTGGCGGGTCTCAAGATAGAATACCTTGGTGGCATTCGCTATGAACTGGTTGAAATGCAATTGAGCGATGCCAACGGCAACGACCATTACTACCTGCGCACGCGTGCTTCCGGAACGGAACCCATCAACCGCATTTACATCGAGTCGGCCAATCACGAAACCGGCATCCGCATGATGAATGAGACTTTACACCGTCTTGAGCTGCTGACCATGGAATGTCTGCGTGAAGCCAAGTCGCCTTGGCATTTAGTGGATATGCTTTGCCAGACCTCGTTGACTCCGGCTATACTTGAGATTGTACAAGGTTTGATCGAAAAGAAAAAATGGGATCTTGAGGACATCCTGGGGAAGATTCAACAAATTACTTTCACACTTGAAAAACGAAATCGCAAAGTTATCGGGAAATGGTTTGACGCTCTGAAGGTAAATTGAGCAATTTACATGCTTTTTGAAGGGCAAGCTGCACGCTTGCC
>WOZB01000262.1 GCA_011620445.1 Anaerolineaceae bacterium
TTATGCAAACCGCGGGGATGGTCAACATTCAGGTCGCGAACGTTCGCAAGGTGCATGGCAAAGAGTTGGCCGGGCACAATGCTAACAAGTGGAGAAACCCATTCATCAGGGATCTGAGGCAACCTGAAGGCAGTACGTCCCTCTCGCAGCATTTCTTCATCGTCCGATATAGCGATTAGTTCTGCTCCAAGTTCGTGAAGCCCTTTAACAAAAGTCTTCATCTCCTGGATCATTCTGCCAGAAGGTGCAATTACAATAACCGGGAAGGCTTCCTCAACCACGGCCACCGGGCCGTGCATAAAATCAGCGCTGCTATAAGGTTCAGCAATGATGTAATTTAATTCTTTGATTTTGAGCGCTACTTCGAAAGCTGTTGGATAGTTAAAGCCGCGGCCGATGACCACGCACATGCGCATGTAACGATAGCGCTCCGCTGCCTGGGCAATGGCAGGCGAAAGCTTGAGGGCTTCCTGCATCAGTTCAGGGACCGACCGCAAGATGGCTTCCCGCGCTGTGCTTTCTGAAGCTAAAGTGCTCAAGGCCGCAATGGCAGCCAGTTCAGTGGTGTAGGTTTTTGTCGCAGCAACAGAAAGTTCCGGGCCGGCATGTAGATCCACCAGGAAGTCGGCTATTTCCGCAAGATCTGAGTTGGGCTCATTCGTAATGGCAATCGTCAGGGAACCCTGTCTTTTTGCTTCGGCAATCACAGATACAATATCCGGGCTTTTGCCAGACTGGCTGATGCCGATCACCAGGGAATTTTTGTAACTTGGCACCTGGTGATAGATGCTGTGCAGGCTTGGTGTAGCCAGACCAACCGAGAGGTGGTTGGCTGCGCCGAAAAGGTATTGCGCATAGCGCGCAGCATTATCGCTGGTACCGCGCGCCGCAATGACCACATTGGTCACTCTTTCGTCCTTCAGCAGTTTGCTGGTTTTCTTCAGATCAGCCCACTCATGATCGAAAAATCGCTGCAAGGCAAGGGGTTGTTCGTGGATTTCTTTATATAAGTTGGTATTATTGATCATGCTCGTCCTCCAGCTCTTGGTCGGGTTTACATACAGGCTTCATTATAAGTTCATTATAATTGGCAAAAGTCGATTGCGCCGCTCATGCGGAATGAAAGAGGAATGATGAACGAAGATGTATTTGCAAATCTGAATGAAGGTCTGACCTTCGATGACTTACTGATACTGCCGGGTTACAGCGAGAAATTGCCCTCAGAAGTAGATTTGCGTGCCCGACTGGCTGCAGATATCTACTTGAATCTACCGCTGATGTCTGCGGCTATGGATACCGTAACAGGAGCCCGCATGGCCATAGCCATGGCCCGGGAGGGCGGAATCGGCATGATCCACCGGAACCTGACCCCTGAAGACCAGGCCCGCGAAGTTGAGATCGTCAAACGCTCCGAATCGGGCATGATTTCAGACCCGATCGTACTGCCTCCTACAGCCCTCATCAAGGAAGCCGAAGTCATCATGGCCCGTTTTCACATTAGCGGCTTGCCCATTATTGAACCCCTCGGCGAAAAATTGGTTGGAATTCTCACCAACCGGGACCTGCGTTTTGTAAACCCTGAAGACATGGAAAAGCCGGTCACGGAATTTATGACCGCAGAAGGACTGGTGACCGCGCCCATTGGCACCAGTCTGGAGCAAGCCAAAGAGATCCTGCAGAAACACCGCATTGAGAAATTGCCGCTCGTGGACGAATTCGGCCATCTGAAGGGTCTGATTACAGTCAAAGATATCCAAAAGCGCATTCAATATCCTTCGGCTTCGAAGGATGCCCAGGGCCGCCTGTTAGCCGGTGCGGCAGTGGGCGTAGGCAATGACCTGGCAGAGCGCGTAGAACGCATGCTGGAACAAAATGTGGATATTTTGGACATTGATACCGCCCACGGGCACTCCCTGGGCGTACTCAAGGCTATCAAACTCATTAAATCCATTGCCCCGCACCTGCCCCTGATAGCTGGAAATGTGGTCACTGCGGAAGGTACAGAAGCTCTGATCGAAGCTGGCGCTGATGCCGTTAAAGTGGGCGTGGGGGCAGGCTCCATTTGCACCACCCGGGTGATTTCCGGGGCAGGGTACCCACAAATGTCAGCTATTTATTATTGCGCCAAAGCGGCAGCCGAACACAATGTGCCGGTGATTGCGGATGGCGGTCTCAAGTTCAGCGGTGATATTGTCAAGGCCATTGCGGCCGGGGCAGAGACGGTCATGCTTGGCAGCCTTCTGGCTGGCCTGGAGGAAGGCCCGGGAGATTTGATTTTGTATGAAGGCCGGCAGTTTAAAAGTTACCGCGGCATGGGCAGCGTGGGAGCCATGGAAGGCTTTGCCAGGGATCGATACGCCAGCGGTCAGGGTGAAGGCCACAAATTAGTGCCCGAGGGCATTGAAGGCATGGTGCCTTATCGGGGCACGCTCCACGAGCATATCTTCCAGCTTGTAGGAGGCTTGCGCTCTGGCATGGGCTATGCCGGGGTTGCTAATCTCGATGAGTTGCGCACAAAGGCCAGGCTTATTCGTATTACCGGTGCTGGTCTGGTTGAGAGCCATCCGCACGATGTGAAAATGACCCGAGACGCCCCAAACTACATGCGCGAATAAGGCATCCGAAATTAACCGAAAGCGGATCGTTTGGAAATAACTCACCGGTGGCCTTAACTCTCGATGAAGAAGTCAGCTTTCTTCTCGATGTCAAATGTACAGATATATTTCTCTTCCAGGGGTATCCAAAGCTTCTTGAATTCTTCCAGCTTGATTGGGTTTCTGGCTTTGAGACGCGCCAGTTGAATATCGGTAGGGCAGCTCATGAAGATGGACAAGTCGTAGTAAGCCCCTAACTTTGGATGTAAGGCATAAGACCCTTCAACAATAGTTAATTGGGCAGGAGGTAAGCCTCGCCACTCCCCCAATCGCATGCGGCTGCAGTCAAAGGACTGGTAATTGAAACCTTCTTCTTTGCGTAGGAAGGGCAAAACATCAACCGGAAAACGTTCATAGTGCAAAGTGCTTCCCGGTTCCGCCAGGCGTTCTATTGTGCGAAGCTCCTGGGGAAGGAAGAAATCATCCATGTGAACCAACCTGGCTGCGTAATCTTTGGCTAGTTTCTCTGCCAGGCGTGACTTGCCGCTAGCCGCCCGACCATCAATGGCCAAAACAACAGGCGCGTCAGTAGAAAGTAAGCTTTCAAGACGAGCGGCAAGAACTTCAAGCTTTTCTAGCTTTAGCCGAACCTGCCCGGTCATTCGATCAGAATCTGGCTGCATTCTTCTATTCTACTGGTTAAATTATGGAAAGAGAACCAAGCTTAATAGTAGAATGAGGGCATGAGACGCAGCCAAATATTCCATAATGTCTTCATAAAAAGTGAAAGTCCGGAAGGCTTAAGCGACCTCGCCATGCAGAAAGCCATCCTTGAAAGCCAGGGATCGCTGACAGGTTTGAAAAAAGTGCTCATCATCCCGCCGGATACAACCCGGCTGCATGCCTATGCCGGTGTCTTAGTAAGGATGCTGCTCGATCTGTTGCCGACCGACTGCCAGGTGGACATCCTGCCCGCCTTAGGCACGCACCAGGCTATGAGCAAAGCAGACCTGGACCTGGCATTTCCTGGAGTTCCTCACAACCTTTTCCGGGTTCACGATTGGCGCAGAGATGTACAGAAAATTGGCGAAGTGCCCATTGCCTTCATCGAAGAATTGAGTAAAGGCAAGCTCAAGCAATCTGTTTCAGTTGAAGTTGACCGACTGCTCCTCGACCCAAGCTATGACCGTATTTTTTCAATCGGCCAGGTAATCCCACATGAAGTTGCCGGTATGGCCAATTACAATAAGAACTTGTTAATTGGTTGTGGTGGGCCTGCCATGATTAATGCCAGCCACCTTCTCGGCGCGCTCTGCGGGATTGAAAGCCTTATGGGCAGGGATCATACGCCAGTTCACCAGCTCTTTGATTATGCTGAGAGCCACTTTTTGGACGACTCGCGCATCCAATACCTGCTGACAGTTACAACCGTAAGCTTGGCTGGCAAGGTGCAGGTTCACGGTTTGGGGGTTGGGCGCGGGCGTGCGCTTTTCAGTCAGGCGGTAAAACTCAGCCAGCAGAAGAATATTTTTCTTTTGGAAAAACCGGTCAAAAAGGCCGTTGTATATTTACGGCCGGACGAATTTAAATCCACCTGGCTGGGAAATAAGGCTATTTATCGAACGCGTTCGATGATGGCGGATGGCGGCCAGTTGATTATCATCGCACCGGGGGTTGAAAAATTTGGCGAGGACACGACCATTGATACTCTGATCCGCAAGTACGGCTATCTTGGCACTTCTCCCACCCTACAGGCACTTGAAGCTAATCCAGACTTGCAGATTAACCAGAGCGCGGCTGCCCATCTCATCCACGGTTCGTCAGAAGGGCGTTTTGAGGTGGTTTACGCCGCTGGTGGTCTGACGGCTAAGGAAGTTGAGAGCGTTGGCTTTACTTATCTTGACCCGAAGATTGCGCTGCAAAAATACCCGATAGAAAACTTAAGACCTGGTTTCAACCAGTTGAATGGTGAAGAGATTTATTACATCGAAAATCCAGCCTTGGGGCTCTGGGCACTTCAATCCAGTTTTGACGATTGAAAGAGGAAGATATGCAATTGAAAGAAAACTATAACTACGCCTTGTTGATGCCGACCAGCATGGGGGTGCGCCTCACACCACCCGACCGCCAGCCTGTACACACCAGCTCGCACTTTCAGATGCAATCCACCAGCGCGGAGTCCAACGTTGGTCAGATAGCAGCCTCACTTGGCATGCGGGTCAAACTGCTGACAGCTTTCGTCAAGGATAGCCCGATTGCGCGCTTCATTAAAGACGAGCTGCGCAAACGCAACCTGGAATTCGAAGGCCCCGAACTGCCCCAAGGCGGCCCCTGGGGCTGGCGGCACCAATTTAATATTGCTGATAGCGGTTACGGCTTGCGAGGGCCTTTGGTCTGGAATGACCGGGCCGGTGAAGTAGGCCGCACGCTTTCTACGAATAGTTTTGATCTGGAGCGGATTTTTATCTCTGAAGGGGTGGGCATAGTTCACATTTCAGGCCTGATTGCGGCTTTATCTGAATCCACAGCCACTTTTTGCGTGGCCATTGCTGAGGCAGCCCGAAAAGCTGGCACGCTTATCAGCTTTGACCTAAACTATCGGGCTTCTTTTTGGGTGAACAGAGAAGAAGAGCTGCACGAGGTTTTCGGGAAAATTGCCAGTCTGGCGGATATTCTCATTGGTAATGAGGAAGATTTCCAGCTTGCCCTTGGTTTTGAAGGTCCTGCGATTGATACTTCCGGCTTGCCTGCCAAGGTGGCAGCTTATAAGAACATGGCTGAACAGGTGCGAAAGCGCTACCCAAATTGCCAGGTTTTCGCCAATACCTTGCGCGAGGTGCACTCAGCCAATGAACACGAATGGGGAGCCCTGCTGTGGGCAGATGGCAGTTGGTATGTGGAAGAACCACGCCCTATCCAGGTGCTTGACCGTATCGGGGGCGGGGATGGTTTTGTCGGCGGTCTGCTCTACGGCATCTTGAAAGGATGGCAACCGGCGGATTGGCTGCACTTTGGCTGGGCCACCGGCTGTATGGCCACCTCCGTGTTGGAGGATTATGCCCAACCTGTCAGCGAAGCCCAGGTCTGGTCAGTTTACAAAGGTAATGCCCGCGTGCAGCGGTAAATTTTTGGAGGTCTGGTGAAAGAAAAATCTGACATTGCTATTATTGGTCTGGCAGTCATGGGTGAGAACCTTGCTCTTAACATGGAAAGCAAGGGCTATACCGTGTCTTTATTCAACCGTCACATGGAAAGAGTCTCCGCCTTTTTAATTGGCCGAGGTCATGGCAAGAATTTTAGGGGTGCAGATAAGCTTGAAATTCTGGTTGCTCAACTGGAACGCCCGCGGAAATTGATGCTGATGATAAAGGCAGGCGCACCCGTTGACGAGATGATTGAAAAATTGATTCCCTTGCTGGAACCTGGCGATCTGATAATCGATGGGGGCAACTCCAACTATCAGGATACGGAAAGACGTACGAAATACGTTGAGGAAAATGGTTTGTTGTATATCGGTTGCGGCGTATCCGGTGGCGAAGAAGGCGCTTTGCATGGACCTTCCATGATGCCTGGCGGGTCCGAAGCCGCCTGGCCCCTGGTTAAACCGCTTTTTCAGGCTATCGCTGCGCATACTGAAGACGGCGCGCCTTGTTGTGAGTGGATTGGTTCTGGTGGAGCAGGGCATTTCGTAAAGATGGTGCATAATGGCATTGAATACGGTGATATGCAGCTCATTGCTGAGGTTTACCAAATCATGAAATTTGGGCTTGGCATGGACAATCCTGCCATGGCACAGACCTTTGCCGCCTGGAATGAAGGCAATCTGGATAGCTATCTGATTGAGATCACGCGCGATATCTTACGCTACAAAGATGAATCCGGGCAATACCCGCTTGATTATATTTTGGATAAAGCCGGGCAAAAAGGCACCGGTAAATGGACCGGGCAGGAAGCCCTTGAAGAGGGCGTACCCCTGACACTGGTAGTGGAAGCAGTTTTAGCGCGCTCACTTTCAGCGATGAAAGAGACGCGCCTTTTGGCTAAACAAACCTATGGCCAGACGAATCACAGCATTACACAGGATGGCTTAAGCCTGCACGACCTGGAAGATGCCCTCTATGCTTCCAAAATCGTTTCCTATGCCCAGGGTTTTATGCTCATGCGCCAGTCCGCGCAAACCCATGGCTGGAACCTTAATTATGGCGAAATTGCCAATATTTGGCGGGAGGGCTGCATCATCCGAAGTGTCTTCCTGACCAGGATCAAGGAAGCCTTCGATGCGGATTCAAACCTCGGGAATTTGCTGCTTGCACCGTACTTCGTGCAAGCAGTCAAAAGTGCTTTGCCAGGTTGGCGCCGGGTAGCTGCAACAGCCCAGATGCATGGCATTTCGATCCCGTGCATCAGTTCCGCTTTGGCATTTTTCGATGGCTTCACTTCCGATCGCCTCTCTGCAAACCTGTTACAGGCTCAACGGGATTACTTTGGAGCCCATACCTACGAACGCATTGATCGACCTGCAGGCGAGTATTTTCATACCAACTGGACCGGTGAGGGCGGCAGTACAGCCTCCACGGTTTACCAAAAATAAGAATACAGGACAGGTTATGAGCGTTGATTTTTCGGTCAAGGATAAGGTATTTGTCATCACAGGGGCCACCGGCGTCATCTGCAGCAGATTGGCTAAGGAATTGGCTGGCTTGGGGGCCAAGCTGGTGCTTATCAACCGCCAGGCCGAGAGCGGAAAAGCGCTCGAAACTGAAATCCGCAATAGTGGCGGGAATGCGATTGCGATTGCCGCCGATGTGCTCGACAAAGCCAGTCTTCTCGCAGCCCGGGAAGAAACGATGCGCCGGTTTGGCCGAGTGGATGTGCTCATTAACGGGGCCGGAGGCAATAAGCCTGAAGCCACCACCAGCAGGACCAAGACCTTCTTTGACCTGGACCTTGAGGCTTTCCGCGGCGTGCTGGACCTCAACATCACCGGGGCATTCCTGACCACCCAGGTCTTTGGTGAAGTGCTGGTGAAACAAGGTAAGGGCGTGGTCCTGAACGTGGCTTCGATGGCCTCTTACCAACCGCTCACCAATGTGGTAGCCTACGCCTCAGCTAAAGCCGCTATAGTCAACTTTACCCAGTGGATGGCCGTGCATTTCAATGAAAACTATAGCAAGGATATCCGCGTTAATGCCATCGCGCCAGGCTTTGTGCTTTCAAATCAAAATCGTTTCCTTCTGCAAAAAGAGGATGGTTCTCCAACTGAGAGAGGCGCTAAAGTGTTGGCCAAAACCCCAATGGGACGCTATGGTGACCCAAGTGAAATGGTGGGGGCGATCGTTTGGCTTAGCTCTGAGGCTGCAAGCTTTGTGAATGGGGTTGTCATCCCGATAGATGGTGGTTTCTTGGCTGCCTCCGGGGTTTAAGCCGTTTGCAGACGACCTGAAAGCGAACAATTAGGATTTAGTCAACAGGAGCAAAAAATGAAAAAGATCACTCTTTATGACAATCTGGAAGTTTCTCAATTGGTGCTCGGTTTGATGCGCATCAGTCGGCTAACAGAAGCAGAACTGGATGGACTGCTCAATACAGCCCTCGACCTGGACGTGAACATGTTTGACCTGGCCGATATTTATGGAAGCCAGTATGGGCAATGCGAAGAACTCTTCGGGCTAAGCCTCAAGCGCAACCCGGGCTTGCGGGAGAAAATGATTATTCAGTCCAAATGCGCCATCGTTATGAATAGCGCGCGCCGCACAATCAGCTACGACTTTTCCAAGGACTACATCCTTAAATCGGTGGAAGGCAGCCTCAAGCGCTTAGGCATCGAAACTCTTGATGTGCTTTTACTTCATCGGCCGGATACACTGATGGAACCTGCAGAAGTTGCTGAGGCTTTCAATGAGCTGGAAAGCTCGGGCAAGGTGCGCCACTTCGGGGTAAGCAATATGAACAGCCTGCAGCTTGAATTCCTTCAATCTGCAGTATCGCAACCGCTCAAAATCAACCAACTCCAGTTTGGACCGGGGCACACCGCCATGATCGACCAGGCCACACGGGCTAATACCCTTTTACCGGGCGCTGAAGACCGCGATGGAAGCATCTTGAATTTTTGCCGGCTGAAAGGCATTACCATCCAGGCATGGTCGCCCTTCTTCTCCGGGTCTGAACATGCGCTCATTATCGATAATCCTGATTTTCCTGACCTCAACCAGGCCCTTCGTGAAGTTGGCGATGCCCACGCTATCTCAGCAATGGGGGCAGTGGCTGCTTGGATTACCCGACATCCTGCTGGTATCCAAGCCATTGCCGGCACCACCAAACCGAGTAGGCTGACTGAAATTGCCAAAGGCATGGATGTCAGGCTCTCACGTGAGGAATGGTACAAAATCTACATTGCTAATGACAGGGCGCTGCCCTAAACCTGGCGTGCCCAAGCGAAAAAATATGCAGACAGTCAAACTGAACAACGGCATCGAAATGCCTATCCTGGGTTTTGGTGTTTACAAAATCGAAGATCAGGGCGCCTGTGAACAGGCCGTACTGGATGCCTTTGAAACCGGTTACCGCCTGATTGACACCGCGGCTCTTTATGTCAATGAGGCCGCGGTAGGAAGTGCCATCCGCAAGAGCGCTCTTAAGCGTGAGGAAGTATTCGTCACCACCAAATTTTGGATTAGGGATGCCGGCTATGAAAAGACCATGGCAGCATTTGCCGCTTCCCAGGAGAAACTTGGCCTGGATGTGATTGATCTTTTCCTCATTCATCAGCCATTCGGCGATTATTTCGGCTCATGGCGGGCGATGCAAGAGCTGTACGCGCAGGGCAAAGTGCGCGCCATAGGGGTGAGTAACTTCTACCCGGATAGGTTAGTGGACTTGATTATCAATTCAGGTTTCACGCCGGCAGTCAACCAGGTGGAAATCAACCCCTGGTTCCAGCAGCTCGAAGCGCAAACCTGGAACGACAAATACAATGTCTGCATGCAAGCTTGGGCACCTCTGGCGAGGGGAACGCAAAACCTCTTCCAGCACCCGGTGCTTCGCAGCATTGCCGAAAAACACGAAAAAACTGTTGCCCAGGTTGTTTTGCGCTGGCTCATACAGCGCGGCATCGCGGTTATCCCAAAATCAGTTCACAAGGAAAGAATTATTGAGAATTTCAAGATATTCGATTTTGACTTGGACACTGGGGATATGACGCAAATTCAAGCCCTGGATACCGGGACGCCCTCTTTCGGATCACACTATAACCCGGAACAAGTCATAAAGCTGAGCAACCGGGTATTTTAGAAAATCTTAGTTGAAGGTTAATCCAGACCTTTCATGATAAAGGAGGCCATCAAACCGGCGTCTTCTTCCGGATTGATGGCTGTTTTGCTGAAGGCCATATCGTTGACGCGCTGCAGAACCAATCCGAATGATAAATAAGCTGCCTTGGAGGCGGAAAGGCGCAGTTTCTTCTCATCCTTGAAGATTTCCAAAAAGGCGTTGAGGAGGGC
>WOZB01000291.1:0-4783 GCA_011620445.1 Anaerolineaceae bacterium
CTCAGTCTAAGCCTTGGTGCCCCCATATCGCTTGACTTTCAACACAGTTGCTACGAAAGGATCAACGGCGAGCGGGATTCGCTTTGCTCAGTCGGCACCAACGAAAGAACAAGAACCTCTCATCCACCGCAAGCGAGCCCAGAACCAACTTCGTCGCTAGTGCTCATCGCAGCAACGGGAAGAAGTGGTCAATCAAGATAAATCCCGAGACTATAAATATTTCCCAGAAAACTCGAGCCCAAAATTACTGAAAAAGCCTTGACCTCACAATCAGAGGGGATATAATATTGATATTCAAGTGATATATCAGTGGCTAGTTGTTAACATAAGCCGCATTCACCAGTTCTCATACCCACGAGAGGAAGAGTTTGATCTCAAGCTCAATCTATCTGCAAAAACAATCAAATGGACCACTTTCAGAGGAAAGCGTTATGAACGAGCATAAACGATCCTTAAGCGAAGAAGCTTACCTGATATTAAAAAAGCGCATCCTTACCATGGAGGGAGGCAGCCACTTGAGCGCGCGGAAATTTGCCGCGGAAGTGGGCATGAGCTACACCCCTGTGCGTGAAGCCTTTATCCGCATGCAAAAGGAAGGCACCCTGCGCCTGGTACCCAATGTGGGCTTCTTTGTTGAAACCATGGGGGTGACGGACCTAATCCAAATCTTCCAGGTGCGCGAATGCATGGAATGCTTCATCCTGGATAAAGTTTATGATCGCTTCACCAAAGCGCAACTAAATGAAATGGAAGAGCTTAACCGCCAACAAGAAGCCTCCCTTGCGCGCGGGGATATTTATGAGTATCAACAGATAGACAGAAAATTCCACGAAATTCCCTTCCTCAACTATGGAAACAGGCATTTGCTTAACTTTTACAGGGACCTGCGCGACCAATACATGATCTGTTCGAAGGAAGTGGCTAACACCCACAGCCATGAAGCCATCACAGAGCACACCTGTTATCTGGATTCACTGCGGTCCGGTAATAAAGCCGAGGCCATTGATTCCCTCAAAAATCACATTGTGCGGGCAAGAGAACGCATGATCAACGGTTTCATCCAGGTGATCAACGAGAAATGAGATGCTGACCAAGATTATCGGTGCGGGCGTCATGGAACCATACAGCCGGGAGCTCGAGCTGCAGCAGCCTACCCCGGCGGGAGAATTGGTGACATTGCTGCAAATACCGGCCAACCTGGCGGAAGAATTACTGGTGGTTCGCGGGCACCGCCTGCTGACGGATGAAGAACTGGTGATGAACGGCGACGAAATACATCTCTACCTGGCCGTAATGGGTGGGTAGACAAAAATTGGAAATAGAGGAGCATAAAGCATGATCCATGTAATTACCCATTTTCAAAGACCTTCCGCAGAGATTGTCAATGCTTATTCGTCACTGGCTTCGGCCACGATTCACGAAGCGTATGGGCGAAAAGGCTATATCGATTGCGCCATTAAACCAATCAGACCTGGCTTGAAAATTTGCGGGCCTGCTTTCACGGTGCAGTGCGCCCCCGGCGACAACCTGATGCTGCATAAGGCCCTAGAACGTGCCCAACCTGGGGACGTTTTGGTGGCGAATGTGGGCGGAGCCTACGACTATGGTTACTTTGGCGATCTGATGGCTACCAGCGCAATCAGCCGGAAGGTGGGCGGCTTATGCATCGATGGCTGCATCCGGGATAGTGCCACGATCATCGAATCTGGTTTCCCGGTTTTTGCGCGCGGTTTTTGCATCCGCGGCACGGTAAAGGCCACCATCGGCGTCATCAATTACCCAACCGTATTTGGGGGGCAAACCATCTTCCCCGGTGATCTGATCTGCGGCGATGATGATGGGCTGGTTGCCATCCGCTTCGCAGATTTGGAATCGGTGCTGGAGAAATCGCAAGCCCGGGTAGCCAAGGAAATTGAAAAGGCCGAGGTGTTGAAATCCGGCATTTCGAGCGTTGAGTTCAACAAATTTGGCCCCATATTTGAAGCTTCGAATTTGGTGGAAGAGTAATTTCGGGGAACATGGCTGATGAAAATTAAGAGCGAAGATCTCTTTGAGCGGGTTCAGGAATTGCTGCTGGCCGCTGGCGAAAGCGCAGACAACACCAAAATTGTGGCGGATAGTTTGTGCAAAGCCGACGCCAGGGGGGTGACCACCCACGGAACTTACCTGCTTACGCCAATTTTTGACCGGGTGAAAGTGGGGCAGCTTGCTCTGCCAACCAGCGTTTCTTTGGTGATTGATGAAGCTGCTGTAGCCATTGTAGATGGCGGCAACGGTCTTGGGCCGGTGGCTGGCAACCTGGCGATAGAGACTTCGATAGCGCGGGCACGTACTTATGGCATCAGTATGGTGCTGATCCGCAATACGAACAACCTTGGCTCGCTGGCTTTCTATACTGAAAAAATCGCCAGCCAGGGCATGATTGCCATGATGAGCTGCAACGCAGCCCCGGCGATGGCGCCATGGGGAGGCGCTGAAGCTTTTACCGGCACCAATCCGATTGCCATCAGCATTTATACCGGCAGCGAGATGCTCTTCTCAGCGGATATGGCCACCAGCGTGGTAGCGCGTGGGAAGATCCGCCAGGCCGCACGTGAGGGCAAAGCCATTCCCGCGGACTGGGCGCTGGACGCGGATGGAAACCCAACCACTGATCCGGCCGTGGCGCTCAAGGGCACTTTGCTGCCGATGGGAGGACCGAAAGGCTCAGCACTGGCACTGGCAGTGGATATCATATCGGGCATTCTGGCCGGCGCTGAACACGCACCCAACCTCAAGAGCTTCCACGCGCCTGAAGGCAAAACTGGCGTGGGCGGGGCTTTGGTGACCGTTGACATCAGCAAGTTTATGCCCCTGGCTGAGTTCAAAAACAGCATGGGAGAGTACATTAACAGCCTGAAAGCCATGAAAAAAGCAAAATCTGCCAGTGAGATTTACTTGCCGGGTGAGATTGAATATAGGCGCGAACAGGCCAGCCGGGAAGCCGGCGTGAATCTGGATGATAAGGCGGTAGAGGTGCTGAACCGACTGCTCGAGAAGATTGGTTCGGCCCAGCGACTGGAGGCGATCGTTTGAGAACCATCCTGCGCGTTAACACCCGCACCAACGAGATCAAGGCCGAGCAGGCTTCTGATGCACTTAACCGAGTCTGCGGGCGGCAATTTCTGGCGCACATTCTGAACAGCGAAGTGGAACCCACCTGCGAGCCGCTTGGGCGCAGGAATAAATTCATCGTCGCCCAAGGCTGGTTCTCGGATACCAACCTGAGCACCGCGGGCAAGATCTCAATCGGTGGAAAAAGCCCACTAACAGGCGGAATCAAAGAAGCCAATACCGGCGGTTATTTTGGCCGCAGGCTTTCCAAGCTGGGAATAAAGGCCCTGATTTTGGAAGATACGCCGGCAGAGAAAGACAGCACCAAGGTTTTGTTCATCAACAGCGAGGGTGCCAGCCTGCTAAACGCGCTGGAATTGAAACATTTGATGGTAATGGAAACTATCGCCGCTTTGAGAACAAGGTTTGGCGCCAACATTGGTATTTTGTGCATCGGGCCAGCAGGCGAGCGCCTCTTTCACGGCGCCGGCGTGGCTTGCCCCGATGACCGTGACATTCAAATCCGCTATGCTGCCAGGGGCGGCATGGGGGCTCTCATGGGCTCCAAGGGCATCAAGGCGATCGTGGTGGAAGCAGACAAGACTTTGCCAGCCGAAATTGCAGACCCTGAGTTGCTGAAAACGACCATTAAGGAGGTCAATAATTTGTTGGCTATTGACCCAAAGAGTAAAAACCGCAAGCTGTATGGCACCCTGGACATTATGGAAGTGGCCAACCAGCTCGGTCTTTTGCCTACGCGCAACTTCTCTGAAGGGTATTTTGAAGCTGCCAACGAGATGACCGGGCCAAAATTCCATGACCTGGTAGCCAAACGCGGCGGGGTTGGCCGCAGCGGCACACCTTGCGTGCCGGGGTGTACCATCCAGTGTTCCAATGTGATGCCAGACGTCAACGGCAACAAAATTGTAGCCTCGCTGCAATACGAGAGCCTCAGCTTGCTGGGCCCCAACCTGGGGATTGCGGATCTGGACGCGATTGGCGAGCTCAACGCGCTTTGTAATGAAGTGGGCGTTGATACCATCGAGACCGGCGCTGCTATCGGTGTGGCGATGGAAGCCGGCGTGATTGAATTCGGAGACGCTGAAGGCGCTAAGGACCTGGTGAGGCAGATCGGGAAGGGAACACCGCTGGGCAGAATTTTAGGCAACGGCGCGGATTTCACCGGCCAGGCTTACGGTATCCGGCGCGTGCCGACGGCCAAAGGCCAGGCCATGCCGGCTTATGACCCCCGCGCGCTCAAAGGCAACGGTGTGCTCTACGCCACCTCCACCATGGGCGCGGATCACACTTCAGGGAACGCCTTCGAAACCAACAAAACCACCAATCCCCTGGGGAAGGAAAACCAGGTTTTGAATTCAAGAAATCTGCAGATTCGGGCAGCTTTGCTGGATTCAATGGGGGTCTGCATCTTCATCCGACCTGCATTCGTAAAGAACCCTCAGCTGCTGGTTGATCTTTTCAAGGCCAAATTTGGCTGGGAGATCAGCTATCCTGAAATCCGCCAGATGGGCGCGGATATTCTGGAGCAAGAAAGAGCCTTTAACGAGAAGGCGGGCGTATCGGAACGCTTCCGGCGCCTGCCAGAATTCATGCGGGATGAACCCCTCCCGCCGAACAATACGGTGTTCGATATTTCCCAGGAAGAACTGGAAAGCATCTGGACACAGCC
>WOZB01000291.1:4883-9985 GCA_011620445.1 Anaerolineaceae bacterium
ATCGTAAACACAGGTGACGAAATTCTAAAATTTATCTGGATTTATTCACCCCAGTTGGCAAGCCAGCGTATTCAAAAGTAAATAAGAGGAGAATTTTATGTCAAATTGGCAGTTACCACCCCAGGGCGGGCATATGGATAAGCCCTCCAAGATTTATTACCAGACGATGACTAAGTTGGAAATTGAAAATCGGCTCAAGGAAAACGATTTCTTGATTATCCCTGTTGGTTCCACCGAAAATCACGGCAATGCCGGCCCCACCGGTGAAGATACGTTTATTGTTACCCGCATTGCTGAAATGGTTGCCGAGCGCACCGGCTGCACCGTGGCGGAGCCAGTTTGGTACGGGTCTCATCCCTTCCACCACATCGGCCAGCCGCTGACGGTGCCATTGCCCGACCAGGTGTTCATTGACTTTTTACGCGCGATTATTACCGGCTTCTGGAACTCCGGCTTCCGCAAACAAATCTTCATCAGCCTGCATGGCCAGGAATACTCCCTGCCGGTTGCCCTCCAGGAATGGGGAAAACGCTACCAGGTGCCGGCGATGCTTTATTTCATTGATTTGCCGCGTGTGATGGGGCAGACCCTGATGGATAAAGCGCATGGCGGCCCCTACAACCGACCTTTCCAGCACGCTTGCGAAGCAGAGCAATCCATTTCGCTGGCACTATTCCCCGAGCTTTGCGATATGGAACACGCCCAAGACACAAACCCGCACGGCTTCCTGCCTGCTGGGCATGTTGACCGCGGTGGCGATATCTATGGCTACCCGATCCCTGGTCATTGCGCGGTTGGGAATGTTGGCATCGAATGCGTCACGACACCTGAGGGCGTCCTAGGGCATGCCACTGAAGCGGACCCAGCCAAAGCAACAGCCTCTATTGAGAAGGTGTGTGATTACCTGGTGAAATTGATGCACGATGCGCTCGAAGTCTTCCCCGTCGGTCAACTACCACCCGCCGAGCTGATGAGCCAGCGCGATCCTGCACTTATTGCCGATCTACTGAAGGGACCCACCCATGGCGGCAAGCATATCTATACCCTGGGTTGGCCAACTTAAATCAAAGGTATAGCGGAGATCGAAGGAAGAGAACATGAAATCATTAGTCTACTATGGCCCGCAAGACTTACGCCTGGAAGAGCGACCCATCCCTACTCCCAAAAAAGGGGAAGTTCTCGTCAAAGTGCATGCTGTCTCAGTCTGCGGGTCTGATTTAGGCGCGTATAGACTTCCGGAAGTCTCGGACCGCTGGGCTCCTCCGCTTGTCTTGGGGCATGAATTCTCTGGTGAGATTGCAGCCCTGGGCGAGGGCGTTGAGAATTTCAAGCTTGGGCAGGCCGTAACTGCCAACCCGATCCTTTACTGCGGAGAATGTTTTTACTGCAAACGCGGGCTGATTAACCTTTGCACGAACCGCCAAAGCCTGGGCACAACGATTGGGGGAGCCGGGCAAGACGGCGCGATGCAAGAGTACATGACAATCCGAGCCTCAGCCCTCATCCCATTAATGAAAGGCGTTAGTTACATCCAGGGTGCCCTGCTTGAACCCCTGGCGGTCTCGCTGGTGGCAGCCAGGAATGGCGATTTTGGAGATGGCGAAAGAGTGGCCATCATCGGGGCGGGACCCATCGGTTTGATGATCCTGAGTTTTTTGAAGGCTGCTGGTAATAAGGAGGTCTACATTTCTGATCTCCTGCCTTCGCGTCTGCAGAAAGCCATCCAATTAGGCGCAGATGAAGCCATTTCGGGGCATGACGATGTTGTCAAAGCCGTCAAGGAGCTCACAGATGGGATCGGCGTTGACCGGGTAATCATCGCCGCGGGTGCACCAGGCGTGATGGAAGATGCCATAAAGATGGTGCGCAGCGGAGGGCGGATTGTGCTGGTAGCCCTCATCCACCATAAAGCTGAAATGGAACTTTTACCAATCGTTACCCGGCAGATTTCCATCCTGGGCAGTTACATGTTTACTACCGAGATGCAGGATGTGATGCAGATGATCGCTGATAAAAACCTGAACGTTGATGGGCTGGTTTCTTCCACTTACCCACTCGAAAATGGAAAGGAAATTTTCGACCTCCTATGCGGCCCCACTTGCGATAAGGTAAAGATCATCCTGACCAATGACTGATGCAAACCTACTTATGAACTGCTGTTTATTGAATTGCTTGCCAAGAAGAATGAGGAGTTGAATGAAAGCATTAGTTTTTCATGGAGCCAAAGATATTCGCTATGAAGATGTTGAAACGCCAAGCCCTAAGAACGGCGAGGTTTTGGTCAAAGTAGAAGCCGTCTCAATTTGCGGGTCTGACCTGGCCGGCTATAAAGGCGGCAACACGATGCGGGTGGCCCCTCTGATCATGGGCCACGAGTTCGCAGGTGTGGTGGCAGGGCTTGGAGAAGGCGTTACAACCGCAAAATTGGGCGACAAAGTGGGGGTCTATACCAACCTTTTCTGCGGCTACTGCCCGGCATGCAAGGCAGGCTTGACCAATGTCTGCGAGAATCGGCGCATCATCGGTACAACCATGCCAGGAGGCGCTTATGACGGGGCCATGGCTGAATACCTGGTGGCACCCGTCGGAAAATTGCTGCCACTCTCTGGAAAACGTTCATTTTCTGAATATGCCCTGGCGGAACCGCTCTCAACAGGATTGCGGGCAGTCAGATTGGCAGGGGATGTCAAGGGGAAAACCGTAGCTGTGATCGGCTGCGGTCCAATCGGGCTATTAACCATTATGGTGCTTAAGCATGCTGGCGCGAAGATCATCGCGGCTATGGATGTGGTTGATAAACGTCTGACGATGGCAATGCAGTGTGGTGCCACGCACACCATCAACAGCAAAGATGACGTTCCTGCTTTTACCCGTCAGTTGACCGACGGCGCGGGCATGGATATCGTGTTTGATTGCGTCGGCGCACAGGCAACAATCAACCTGGGGGCGGATATCGTTCGTCTTGGCGGCAAAGTGATTTGGGTAGGCCTTGCCCAGCCCAAAATTGAATTTGAATTCAAACATGCTGCCGTCAAAGAGCTAACCTTCCAAAGCGTTTATTTGTACATAACAGAGATGGAGGAAGGCCTGGATCTGATCGAATCCGGCGACATCGACGTGAAGCAGATCATTACCTCTGAATATCCGATGAGTGAAGGACCGAGAATTTTCGCGGAACTTGCTTCTGGGAATTCTGATGAGATCAAGGTGATTCTTAAGAATGAATAACCACGAGAAAAGAGGTTGTCACTTGCACCCCAGGCTTAGTTTCTTTGGTTTTAGCAAAGATATCGAAGCCATCGCGTCTGCTGGTTATGATTGCATTGAAATGCACATGCACGAAATTATGGGTATGGACCAGGATGCTTTCTCGACGTTGAAATTAAAACTGGCTGACTGCCCCATTGTTTGTGAGGTGCTCGACAACCCCATCCCCCTTGACAAGGTAATCGCCGATGAAAGCTTTGACCTGGATTTTTACCGTGCCTATCTTGAAAAAGGTGCGGAACGCGCTGCCCAATTGGGTGTAAAGTTTTATGTTTTCGGTAACGGCCGAACGCGCAGTTTGCCTGTGGAAGGCGACATTCAGGCTGCAAAAGAGAAGAATCTCACTTTTATGCGCATGCTCGCGGAAATCGCTGCCAAGCGCAGCATCACTGTTTTGATTGAACCTTTAGCGCCAAGAGTCTCAAATGTGGTCCAAAGTATTCCTGAAGCGCTTGATTACATTGCTGAAATTGGCAAACCCAACATGGATACCTTCCTGGATTACCGCTGGTTTGTTGACCGCCAGCATCCATACAGCATGATCGAGGAATTCGCAGATCATATCCGCCATGTGCACATCGACAACCCGCTCACGCCCTTCCCGCAAAGGGTAATTCCCAAGGTGGATGACGGCAATGACTATACCCCATTCTTCGATGCTCTGCAAAAAATCGACTATCAAGGGATTATTTCCATTGAGGCCAATACTTTTACAGATTTTACCCAGGACCTGCGTGACGGGCTCAAATTCTTTGAGGTATATGGCATTTGCGGAAAGTTGGAAAAATCGGGATGAATAAAAGGAAAAGTTTTGTCGCAACGGCGGTTTTCTCACCCAATATTTAATAATCGCTGCTGCAATTCTTGAGGCACTTTAACAAAATAGTTTTTACGGGGAACTGATTGCGAAATTGGCGTATTCACAGCTTGGTTTTCGCACCCAGTTTTATCGAACCGTTAGGGCAAAATCAAATATCTGGCATGTCGGGTTAGAGGATTATGCGATTTTAGAAAAGGGTCATAGAAGAAACACAGACTCTTTTACCATAAGAACCCAGGCGCCATTTCCTAGCGGAAAAAGTGCAATAGCGTCAACAAAGGAGGTCTCGATAAATAAATATTTCGTTGTTGGTAATTTAGGCGTACATCGATAAAAGAGTTTCAAAATAGCTAAGGAGAGAAAGAATGACACGTAAATTGTTTTTGGCTTTGCTAGTAGTTGCACTCGCTGTTTCGGCGTGTGCACCTGCCGCAACACCGGTACCCGCACCGGTAAACACTGAACCACCTACCAAGGTAGAAGCTCCCGTGGAGCCTACTGCCGCTCCCGCAGTCGTGGAAGCACCCACCGCCGCACCAGTTACTTGCGAGAAACCATTGAATCTCGCGATTATTGGCGCGATGACCGGAACCAGCGCCTCTCTCGGAGAGTGGATGGTCCGCGGTGTTACACTGGCTGTTGAAGAGAAGAATGCCGCCGGCGGCATCAAGGGCTGCCCAATCAACATCAAGGTTTTTGATGACACCGGAGACCCAACCACTTCTGTAAGTGTTGCTCAGAAGGTTATCGCTGAAGAAGATGTCATTGCGGCGTGGGCGACCACCAACAGCAGCTGCGTTCTGGCGGATCTGCCGCTCTTCCAGGAAGCCAAGATACCTCAATTCACCTTCGGCACTAATGTTGCGATTACAGCTCAAGGCAGCCCCTATATTTTCCGTTCCTGCCCCGCTGGTCCCGCATTTGAAAAACCGATCATAGAATATTTGACGGGTCAGGGTCTTACCAAGTTCGCGATCATCGGTGACAACACTGCCTACGGCAAGGGCGAAGCTGA
>WOZB01000239.1 GCA_011620445.1 Anaerolineaceae bacterium
AAGCCCTGGCTGCCGGCATTTCTGAAAAAGTCGATGTTTTTGTCAACACAGCCTACCAGGGTAGTTGGTACATGCCCGGCAAGGAGAGTTATGTTGCTGAAGTACTGAAAGATGCCGGTGCCAATTACTTATTTGCCGATAGCGTTGAAGGCACAGGTGCTTCCCCATTGGCATTTGAGGTTGTCTATGAAAAAGCTAAAGAAGCCGACTATTGGCTGAATATTGGCTTTGCCTCAGATATTAAAAGTCTGGTGGCAGAAGATGCCCGTTACAGTGAGTTCAAGGCGGTTATTGAGGGTAACGTGTACAACAACAATGCGCGTGTGAACCCTAATGGAGGCACCGATTTCTACGAGGGCGGGGTAGCCAACCCTGATGTCGTCCTCAAGGACCTGGTCAAGATTTTCTACCCCGAGCTATTGCCAGATTATCAGCTTTTCTATTACACAAGAGTTAACTAAGCAAATGAGTAAGCCATCCACTCAAACAGTGTTAGCGGAGAAACCTTTCCGGGAAGTCAAACCCAGGCATTTTTTGGGATGGATGGCTGCGTTTCTCCTGATATTCGCCTTGGTTTTCATCCTTGATCTGAGTTATGGCAGTTCAAAGATCCCTGCCGGCTATATTGTTCGCATCCTCAGCGGGGCCCAAACTGACATGCCAATCTGGCGGGACATTGTTCTCAATATCCGCCTTACCAAGGCGCTTACCGCTGTCCTGGTTGGCTCTGGTCTGGCAGTATCTGGTTTGTTAATGCAAACCTTTTTTCGCAATCCACTTGCTGACCCATTTATTCTGGGTATTAACTCCGGGGCTTCACTTGGCGTCGCGCTCGCGATCCTCAGTGTGGGGACAGTCGGATCACTGTTTATGACCCAGATCAACACCCTTGGAGATTTAGGGGTTGCGGCAGCCGCCATCTTTGGAGCAGCCCTGGTTTTTGGGTTGGTGATGCTGGTTGCCAGAAACGTAAAATCCTCGAATACACTACTTATCCTGGGTTTGATGTTCGGCTATGCTACATCGGCGCTGGTTAGCTTGCTGATCTACTTCAGCCTACCGGAGAGAATCCAGGCTTATATGATCTGGACTTACGGATCTTTCGGCGGTGTAACCTGGAGTCAACTCAAAGTCATGGCCCCGGTAATGCTGGTAGGCCTGGTTATAGGCAGCCTTTTAGGGAAGAGCTTGAACGCGTTATTACTAGGGGAAGATTATGCCAGGTCATTAGGCCTGAATATTGGCAGGACGCGCTTTTTTATCCTACTGGGGGCTTCCATCCTGGCAGGCGCGGCTACCGCTTTCTGCGGTCCGATTGGTTTTCTCGGTGTAGCAATTCCCCATATAGCGCGGAATCTGCTGCGGACTTCAAACCATAAACTGTTGTTGCCAGCAGTATTGGTTTTAGGCGCTTGCGCAGCATTGCTTGCGGATGTACTGACTCAATTACCCGGCACCGCCTTCATATTGCCTGTTAATGTGATTACTTCGCTCTTTGGAGCGCCGTTTGTCCTCTGGATAATTCTCAGGCGCAAAGCCGGATCTGGAGTAAGCATATGAAGCCCAAGGTTCTCACTACCAGGGATTTGAGCATCGGATACCGCTTGGGGGGTCAGGAGAGCCGACTGGTAGCCAGCGGCCTAAAACTTAGCCTGATTGAAGGGGAATTGGTCTGTTTGATAGGTCCCAACGGGGTAGGTAAGACCACCCTTTTGCGCACTTTGGCGGCCTTGCAAAAACCCCTGGCTGGACAGGTGGAATTGGGGAACAAGTTATTGGCACAAATGCAGGAGAAAGAAATTGCCCGAACTATCAGCCTTGTGCTCACAGACCCCGTAGAAGTTGGGCAAATGCGCGTGGAGGAACTTGTGGGAATGGGGCGCTTCCCATACACCAACTTTTTTGACAGCCTTAATGCGTCAGATGAGCGGGTTGTCAGGGATGCCATGCGTTCCGCTGATGCTGAAAACTTGAAAGGGCGTTTCTTTACGGAATTAAGCGATGGCGAACGGCAGCATGTCATGGTTGCCCGAGCTCTAGCCCAGGAGCCAAAATTGATGATCCTGGACGAACCGACGGCTTTCCTTGACTTGCCCGGTAGGGTGAAAATGATGCTGATGCTGCAAAAACTTGCCCACCAAGAAGGTAAAGCCGTCTTGTGCTCGACTCATGACCTTGACCTGGCACTCCAGGTTGCCGATTGGATCTGGTTGATGGATCGTGACGGCAGCATTACGCAAGGTTCCCCCGAGGATTTAGTGCTTAGAGGTGAATTTGGCAAAACGTTTAATCGCCCCGGCGTGGAATTTGACCCTGGTTCAGGTAAATTCAAAACCGAGGTAGTAAGCCACCAGAAGCTTATCCTGCGAGGGGGCGGAATTGAAAAGTTCTGGACCATGCGGGCCTTGATCCGGGTGGGATTTGATGTTTTGGAGGAGGGGGAAAGCGGTTTACCCCTGGTGGAAGTTGTGATGGAGGATGGAAGGCCTTCCTGGCGTTTAAAACAAAATGGAGGCGTAATTTCACATTCCTCCATCTATTCTTTGGTCTGTGCCTTAAGCGAAGAAAATCAGAACCTTATCTCAGAAACGGCTCCGCAAAAAGCACGATTGTAATCCCAAAAATTATCGCGGTCATACCAATTGCCAGTACATTTTGGTAGGTTTTGTTCTTCCACTTTCCCATAATGCTCTTGTTATTGGCAAGGATAAGCACTAATACCAGTAAGATAGGCAGCAGAATACCATTTAGACTCTGAGAGTAGAGCATAAACTGGAATAGCGACCTGCTAGGGACAAAGAGGATTGAAAAAATGCTGAGAATGGTAATGATGCTAAAGGTCGAATAAAAGGCCGGAGCTTCCTTCATTGGGCGGTTCAGACCTCGCTCAAAACCGAATGCTTCGCACATAGCGTAAGTGGTTGACAATGGCAGTACGGAAATTGAAAGCAGTGAAGCCCCAAGCAGGCCGACAGCAAAAAGGATTCTGGAAGCACTTCCGGCTAAAGGCTCAAGTGCGATGGCCGCTTCTGTGGCATTGGTAACCAAGATTCCCCTGGTGAAAAGTGTTGCAGCAGTAGTTATGATGATGAAGGCAGAAATGATATTACCCCAACCTGCCCCAAAGGCGACATCAATTTTGGTATCGCCATATTGGTCCATGTCCACACCTTTGTCAGCCACCGACGCCTGCAAATAGAAGATCCCCCAGGGGGTGATAGTGGTGCCGATGACAGCCAGGAGGGCCAGTATGTATTCGTTATTGAACTCTATATGAGGTATGAGCGCCGCCTGGACGATCTCACCCCAATTTGGCTTAATGATGAATACCGTTGCCACATATGCCAGGGCAGAGAGGCAGAGGACCAGCATGACCTTTTCTACCTTGTTATAGCCACCCTTGAGGACTAAAAGCGTGATGAGCAACCCAGACAGCGGAACTGTAATGAAGCGGCTGATACCAAAAAGCTCTCCGGCCGCGGCGATGCCCGCAAACTCAGCTATAGTAGTACCCAGGTTAGCCAGGAGCAAACAGAACATGGCAAAGGTGGTTGTTTTTACGCCGAAGCGTTCCCGGATGAGGTCGGCAGTGCCCTTACCGGTGACCGCGCCCATGCGAGCAGCCATTTCCTGGATGACCAATTCTCCAATCGTGATGAGGACGATAACCCAAAGAAAGCCATAGCCGTAACGAGAGCCGGCCATGGAATAGGTTGCGATACCCGGGGCATCATTATCAGCACTGGCAGTAATTAAGCCAGGGCCAATAATCGCAATAAAGGTCACAAATCGGGCAAGCCAAAGTGGAGTCCTGATCTTTCGATGCACAAGGCCTCCTTATCTTGCCGCGAAACGTGGCAGTTTTTTCTTCCAGGCTGTCGGAAGAACGGTATCAAGAGCATCGTCAACAGTAACGATGCCAAGCATCTTTTTCGTTTCAGGGTCAACAACAGGGATGGCCATCAGGTCATATTTGGCGACGAGATAGGCGGTTTCTTCCTGGGAAACCAGAGGACCTACCACCACTGGATCGTCATCAAACCATTTGGAGACGGGAGAGCCGAGTGGGGCAGTGACCAGATCCCGCAAACTGATAACACCCTTGAGGCGCTCTTTTTCATCAAGAATATAGACGTAAAACATAAATTCGTCTTTAAGAGCGTCTTCGTTGGAGCGCAGGTAGGAAAGGGCTGCTTCGACGGTGTAGTTATCAGGAATGCGGGCGAATTCAGTTGTCATGATGCCGCCGGCGGTATCTTCAGGATAAGCCAGCAATTGGCGTACATCTTCTTCGTCCTCATCTTCCATGAGGTTAAGCAATTGCTCACTGGACTTATCATCCATGTCACCGAGGAGGTCAGCCGCTTCATCTGGGTCCATTTTCTCCAGGATGTCAGCAGCACGTTCAGGATGCAGGTGTGAAAGAACGCTCAACTGAACTTCGGTAGAGGCTTCTTCAAGCGTATCAGCAAGCTGTTCATCGGAGAATCCCTGCAGCAGGGCTTTACTGGTGTGATGGTCGAGGTCATCTAAGATGGCTGCAATATCGGCCGGGGGCATTTGAACCAAACGAGATTGGGAGACCGAGAGCCGCAAGGGGTCATCATGCTCGATGGAAGCCACAGTTTCCCATGGGATCACCTGCGTCTTATCCTCTTTGTTGAACAGGCGGGCAATGGCGCGATTGACGCTTTCGAGCCCCAAGCGCCGGAAGAGGCCGTTAGCACTTGCATCTACGCCGGTGAGCAAGAAGGCCTCGCCTTTGCGTCCAATCTGCAGGTCATTCACGCGGACAAGGCGTTTGCCTTCCGTATCCACGATTTGCTGGTCCATAACCCGTTCGTTTAGATAAAGTTCGTGCCCTTTAGGGGTGAAAGGTTTAAGTTTGGTTTGATCAACTTTAAGGGTAATACTCGGCCAAAGCGTGGCAACCTGCGACATATCCACAAAGTCAGCCGATTCAATGTGATTCTTCAAAGACAGTGCCGCCAGAGGAGGCATGTTCTCTTCGGTCCCATTGACCAGGATGTCTTTTACTTTACCGACTTTATGGCCGAACGCGTCCCACACGGGTTGGTTTATAAGCTGGCTGAAATAGATCATGTTGCACCTCAATCAGGTTACAGATTTGGAACCAACGTTGGGATTTGGGAACGCAAGGGCAATCGCCAGCCCCTGCCCATGTTCTTACATGGAAGTGTGGGACTGGGTGATAAGCTGCCCTCCAGGCGTTGCGGGGTCCTCTGAAGGGGCCTCGGGGAGGTTCTCAATTCCAGTCAACGATACTTGTTCCATAGTGAAATAACCTTTGTAATTATACTTCAAGGAAGAGGTAAATGGGAGAGTTTCAAGTTTTGGAAAGTTCTGGAAGGAAAAATTTGAAAGACTTCAGCTCAAATCTTTAAATAGTTTTTGGAGCTTTGGAACTTGTTCCAGCAAGTGTTTGCTGTGCGTTCGCCAGCTGAAAATATTTCCCACGCCCCCGTATTCGAAAGCTACGATGCGCGGTGTATTCCAATTCTTTGAGCGGATTTGCTCAGCTGCCCAGGATGTAGGTTCCCAATCAGTTTCCTGCATATCAAAATGATCCTCAGGGTAGGTACAATAGGTTTTGATGCCTGTAACGTGCAATTCTACCAGGCGTGCCGTAGGTAATGCCCTGATATAGGCTTGATAATCTTGTCCATAATTCATGGCTGTGATGCGGGCATGGGAGAGATCCAGCAGTAAACCGGTATCGCTTTTGAGAATGAATTCCGCCAGCAAATCGGGAAAGCGGGATATTGCCCAGGCTGGCATTGCAGGCTCAGCCGGTAAATTTTCGCAGATGATTTCATAACCCGGTAACTTGCTTCGCAGCAGCTCAAGATCGCGCATCCAAATATCCAACTGCAGGTGATGTTCTTTTTGGCTGTCAGAATAGTTGGGTAAAGACCCCCATAGGTGGCAATTAAGGTGGGGTGTTTGGGTCAATTCCAAACAGGTTTTGATATTCTGGAAATTCAAGGTATCCAGGCTGCCATTGCCAAGCGCAATTTCATTATGCGTATAACAATGGCTCAGTTTTTGCCCGAAGTAGATGATGTTCGTCCACTCCGGGCATTTAATCAAATCAACAGTAAGTGAGCCAGCCTTAATCAAGTTCTCGAGGGGAACCGAATAATTAACTGCGAAGCGCATGCTCAAGCAGCTCCGTCAGCTTTGTTCAGCTCAAGGCTGGCGAATGGATCCATCTCACTCTCAAGGTCGTGACGGAACTGCTGGGTGTAGAGCCTGTAGTAATGGCCCTTGAGCTTCATAAGGGCATCGTGGTTGCCTGCTTCGGTTATGCGCCCGTCATCTATAACAAAAATCTGATCGGCACCTTTGATGGTTGATAAACGATGGGCGATGATAAAGCTGGTGCGTCCGGTCATCAGGCGGTGCATGCCTTTTTGAATGAGTGCTTCTGTAAGCGTGTCAACAGAGCTGGTAGCTTCGTCCATAATAAAAATATCGGGATCTGCAAGCAGTGCCCGCGCGATGCTGATGAGTTGTTTCTGGCCAACTGAGAGCAGGTTGCCGCCTTCACCGACATTTTGGTTATAACCTTTTTGGAAGGACATGATGAATTCGTGGGCTCCAGCCAATTTAGCCGCCTCCTGCACCTGTTCATCAGTGGCTTCCAGCTTACCGTAGCGGATATTTTCCATAACGGTACCAGAAAAGAGATGAGGAGTCTGCAGAACGACACCAATCCGGGATTGGATATCCTCAAGTCTATAGTCAAGGTAATTAATTCCGCCAATCAAAATCTCGCCTGAGGTAGGTTCGTAGAAACGGCATAGCAAATTCACGATGGTCGTTTTGCCGCCACCTGTTGAACCGACAAGGGCGATATTCTGCCCTTGTGGGATCTTGAAACTGAGGTCTTTGATAACCTGGGCATCATCATCTTCGTAGTGGAATGAAACATGGTTAAAGACCACCTCGCCGCGCATTGAGTCGATCGAGATGGTTGCCTCCCGATCGGAAATAGCAGGTTGAGTGTCGAGCAGACTGAAGATGCGCTCAGAGGAGGCCAGCGCGTTCTGCATTTCAGCGTAAACGCGGGCAATGTCCTGTATTGGCCACAGAATCATCATGATAAAGGAGATAAACGCCTGCAGGCTACCGATGCTGATGAACGAAGTGTTCACCATGTTCCCACCGGACCAAAGTACAAAGCCCAATGTGAAGGCACTGATAGTTTGGATTGTAGGCATGAATAGCGCTGAAAGGTAGGCAGCACGGTAACTGGACTTGAACATGTTCGTCGAGAGAACCTTGAAGTTGTCCAGGTTCTTTTCCTCACGCCGCAGGGCTTTTACAATGCGCACACCGGTAATATTCTCGTTCATATTTGCTGTCATCAGTGAGTTTGCCTTGCGAGACAGGCGATAATGGTGGTAGATGCGCTTGCGGAACTTAATGGCAATGTAGAGCATAATCGGAAGCGAAGCAATCACTATCAAGGCCAATCTCCACTCAATAAGGAGCATGAAGATGGCTGCAGTGATAATATTCATTGCAGCCGAAGTGACATCAATGATGCCCCAGGTGAGCAAGTCGCCCATTTTTTCGGAATCCGATGTAACACGTGACATGATCCAGCCAAGTGGAGTTTTGCTGTAGTAAGAGAGCGAAAGCTTCTGCAGATGGTAAAACATCATCTTGCGCAGATCGTAGCGAATGCGTTCACCTTGTAAGCCCACCAAATAAACAAATCCAAAAACGAATATGGCCTGGGCAATAATGATGATGCCATAGTAAATGTACATCTGCGATAGAATGGCGCGGTTATTACCCAAAATGGCCTCGTCAATAATAGTCCGCTGGATGAGTGTATAGAAAGAATCAGTAATGGCGACCAGGGCAATGCTAACCATGGCAGCCAACATGGTCTTCCAATGTGGTTTGAGTACGCCATATAAGCGACTAAAAACCGCTTTGGTGTTTGAAACGTTATCGCTTAATTCTTCTTCATCATAAGTTTGAGACACTGTTGATCTCCTCTTGCACAGCGCTGTCAATACGCGTCTGGATATCGTAAATTTCACGGTAAATGCCGGTTTCCTTGAGCAGATTATCGTGTGTACCACTCTGCACAATTTGACCTTTATCGAAGACCAGGATCAAGTCAGCGCTCATGATGCTTTGGATGCGGTGAGCGATGATAAATGTGGTGCGTTCCTGCATCAGGTTTTCGAGGGCGGCGCGGATCTGGGCTTCGGTCTCCATGTCAACAGAAGATGTGGAGTCATCCAGGATGAGCACACGCGGGTTGATGAGCAGGGTGCGCGCTATAGCCACGCGTTGTTTCTGGCCGCCTGAAAGCGTGACTCCGCGTTCACCCACAAATGTATCATAACCCTTGCTGAAGCTCTTTATGACGTCATCGATGGCTGCTTCAGCTGCCGCCATTTCAATTTCAGCCTGGGTAACTTCGCGGTGAACGCCATACGTGATGTTATCGCGGATGGAACACGAGAAGAGGAAGGGTTCCTGTTCAATAATCCCGATTTGCGAGCGCAGGCAATCGCGCGAGTACTTCCGCAGGTCATGACCATCCAGCAGTATTTGCCCGGAACTAACGTCGTAGAAACGCGGCAGAAGGTTGACAAGCGAAGTCTTGCCGGAACCCGTAGAGCCCAACAAGGCAATCACCTGTCCGGCTTTACACTCGAAAGAAACATCGTTGAGCACAGGATGACCTTTCTCGTACTCAAAGCTGACATGATCAAAACTGATGTCACCCCTTAGCTGGATGCAAGCCGGAAGCTCAGTCGAAACCAGGTCTTCCTCGTCTTCTTTGATAATGTCAGTGATGCGTTTAAATGAGACTGTTGCGCGTGAAGTATCCACGATGAGGCGTCCCAGGTTACGGATTGGCCAGATAAGCCAGGTGAGTAAACCCAGGAATGCCACAAATTGACCCAAGGTAAGCAGGCCGTCCATGACCATGGTGGCGGCCAGGAAGCCGCTGGCGAGCATCTGAGCACCGCAGATAAGGTCGGAGGTAGGCCAAAAAAAGGAGTGCATGATATTGAGCTTTCGGCCGCGTTTTAGTTTTTCAAGGTTGTTATCGTCGAACTTGTTGATTTCATAATCCTGGCGGGCGAAAGCTTTGACCACACGCACACCGCTGAGGTTTTCCTGTAGGTTTGTTGTGAGTACAGCTTCTTGTTCTTGATAGGCAGAATAAGCCTTGGAGATGGAACGGAAGAAGAAGATCGAGACCGCCAGAATCACTGGCAAAATAATGATCGAAATCCAGGCCAAACGGGCATTCATGTTGTAAATGGCCAAAAAATTGATGATAAAGATCAGGACAATACGGCCGATACCAATTGCTTGATCGGCAAAAAACCGGCGCAAGGTGTCTACATCAGAAGTGGCACGTTCAAGCAAATCACCTGTTTTGGATTCTGAGTGGTAAGCGTAAGACAGACGCTGGATATGGTTAAAAAGGTAGTCGCGCATGCGACGGGTACTGCCTTCCGCGGTCTGCGCTGAAAGTTTGCCAGACATGAATGATGATGAAGCCTGGAGGATGATAATCCCCAGGTAGGCCAGGATGGCAAGGAGAAGTTTTTCACCGAACTGCTTCTTGATGAGGATTTCATCAATGAAGTAAGCCAGGAAGAGGTTCATTCCCGTGCGGGCAAGGGCTCCGAGCGCGGCGAAGAAAGTGGCTCCGACGTAGTGCCAGTGCCAGCCGGTGATCATGCGCCAAAAATTCTGCAGCTGGTGAGGTCCAGTTACTTTGCGAAGGTCATATACTGGGTAAGAAAATTTGTTATTAGGCATAGTAGTCCGATTGATTGGCAGGCTTGATTCGAGATGATGAAATACAACAGGGATTCTAATAGACGACTGATGAAGGTCAATCAGGTTGAAGAAGCAGGATATTTACGCTTATTTAATCATGCTAAAGATTTTACTTGTTTTAAGGAAAAAAT
>WOZB01000181.1 GCA_011620445.1 Anaerolineaceae bacterium
GTTCGCAGCGCCGCTGAAACAGGATGAGGATGAGTTTCTCTCGGTCTGCACCAAAAGCATCGATGAAACCTATGCCATGGTTTGGAATGGCCAGATCGAAGATTCCAAAACATTGGCTGCCTTACTCTATGCTTATCCCCTTTTGAAAGAAAAACTAACAGCAGTTTGAGAAAATATTGTGCTGAATCAAAAATGAGAGGTCGCCCTCTCATTTTTTTGTCTCCCAGGTCGAAATTATTCCGCGGCTTTGGCTTCTTTGAGAATTTGCACACCTGCACTGCAACCAATCCGGTTGGCTCCAGCATTAATCATCTTGATGGCGTCTTCATAAGTCCGGATGCCGCCTGAAGCCTTTACACCGATCTTCGGTCCGACCGTCTCACGCATCAAAGCGACATCCTCAACGGTCGCGCCGCCGGTGGAAAATCCAGTGGAGGTTTTCACGAAATCTACCCCAGCTTGTATCGCTAGTTTGCAGGCGATCACTTTTTCTTCGTCACTCAACAAGCAAGTCTCCAGAATTACCTTGAGCAGTGCATTGTTCTTGTGGGCCAGGCGGGCAAGACTTTGCATATCCTTCATGGCAGCATTCAACTGTCCGGATTTTAATTGGCCGATATTAAGTACCATATCCAGCTCTTTAGCGCCTGATTTGAGTGCTTCGGCCGCCTCTGCACGTTTCGCCGATGTGGTTGTTGCCCCCAGGGGAAAACCGATCACCGAAGCAATTTTTACATTGCTGCCTTCCAGGGCGCGAACGCAGGTTTTGACCCAGCATGGGTTTACGCATACCGCTCCAAAGCCATTTTCAACGGCTTCGTTGCAAAGTTTATAAACCTGCTGCTCGGTAGCTTCCGGTTTTAGCAGGGTATGGTCGATCATTTTTGCCAGATCGGTGGCGGAGATGGTTGGGATGCCAGGTTTTGTTTTCATAATTTCCTCTGCAGTCTTATTAGTGCTTCCATTATACTGCCAGAGGTAAGCACCTTAAGCCTTGCTATCGTTCTGATTCGGGTAAAATCAAACTATGGAATCCAGAACCGCGGTTGCTCATCCGAATATTGCTTTCATCAAGTATTGGGGCAATCGCGATGCTGCCTTGCGCATCCCATTGAATGGCTCCATCTCCATGAATCTTGCGGGGCTTGAAACACGCACAAGCGTGCGCTTTGATGGGTCCCTTTCATCCGATCAATTTATTCTTAACGATCAAAATCAAACTGGAAAACCCTTGCAGAGGGTATCAGCCTTTTTGAATGTGATTCGAAACCTGGCAAACCAGGCGCAATTTGCTCAGGTCGAAAGTAAGAACAATTTTCCACTCGGGGCAGGGATTGCTTCCAGCGCTTCCGCTTTTGCAGCACTGGCGCTGGCAGGCAGCCAGGCTGCCGGTCTAGCCTTGCCCGAGAAAGACCTCTCCCGCCTGGCTCGCTTGGGTTCAGGCTCTGCGGCTCGTTCGGTTCCAGGTGGTTATGTTGAGTGGCAAGCCGGGTACAGTGATGCAGATAGCTTTGCCTGTTCAATCGCTGGCCCAGAGTATTGGAACCTAGTTGACCTGATCGCGATTGTGGACCCGCTTGAAAAGGTTACCGGCTCCAGCGAGGGGCACGACCTGGCGGCTACCTCGCCTCTCAATCCCTTGCGCCAGTCCGGCGTGAACGAGCGCCTGGCCATCTGCCGGGAAGCCATCCTAAAAAGGGATTTTGCGGCCTTTGCGGAAGTTGTAGAAGCCGACTCGCACTGGATGCATGCGGTTATGCGCACCAGCAATCCACCGCTTTACTATTGGCGGCCTGAGACAGAAGTTATTCTTTGGCAGGTTCTGGCCTGGCGCAAAGCCGGCCATGCGATCTGCGCAACGGTGGATGCAGGCCCAAATGTTCACATTATGGCCCTCGAAAATGAAATTGCATGGCTAAAAGCCGAACTTACCCAAATTCAAGGCATCAAGGATCTCATCCTGGCAAGACCGGGGCCTGGGGCCGTCCTGGTCTGAAATTTCCCAATTAATCACCCAAAGAATTGGAGGTCCTCGGAAAGAAAAAAATAGACCGGTTTCCCGGTCCATTAATGTTGTCAGCAGGTTGTTGCGCTTTTATGACATTGTGAGGGCCATAACGGCTTTTTGGGTGTGCAGGCGGTTTTCGGCTTCGTCATACACCACTGAATGTATACCGTCGATAACCTCGTCAGTTACTTCAATGTTGCGGTCGGCGGGCAGCGGGTGCATGTAGATGGCATCGCTCTTGGCAAGATTCATTCTGCGGCCATCCATAATCCAATCCTTGTGTGAATCCTGGAGCACTTTGCCTTCTTTGCCATCTGCGGTGGTGAGCAGAGGTCCCCAGCTCTTGGCGTAGACGATATCAGCATCTTTGATGCCTTCGTCCATATCATGGACGATGTCGAAAGCAGTGCCCCAGCGTTTGGCTTCGTCTTTAGCCTGTTGCTCGATTTCGGGCATCAACTGGAATTCTTTGGGGTAAGAAAGAGTAACATCCATGCCAAAGCGCGGCATCTGCAGGATCAGGGATTGCGGTACTGAGATGGGCTTCAGGTATGATGCCGCGTAAGCCCAGGAAACCACGATTTTCTTCTTGCGCAGGTCACGGCCTTTTTTCTCCATGATGGTCATCAGGTCAGCCAGACACTGGAAGGGATGGTAGACGTCACATTGCATATTCAAAACCGGTACACGCGAATTTCTGGCCACTTCATTGATGTAGCCATTGCCAATTTGCCAATCGCAATGGCGGACCGCGATGCCGTCAAAGTAACGTCCATAGATTTCGCCGATTTCCTTGGCTGTGTCGCCGTGGGCAATCTGGGTGGTCGTTGATTCAATAAAAGCACCATGCCCGCCGAGCTGAGCCATGCCTGCTTCAAAAGAGCCGCGGGTGCGGGTGCTGCTGAAGAAAAAGAGCATTGCCAAAACTCTGTCGCGCAGGTAGGGGTGGGCCTCGTTAAGAGCCCGTTTGCGTTTAAGGTCCCAGGCTAACTCGAGAACGGTTTCAACTTCTTCCTTGCTGAAATCCAGATCTCCAATCAAATCACGGCCGTGCAGAAAAGATTGCATTATTTTCTCCTCTTGTCCATTTAATAAGGTCGATAAATTATATCTCATCCACTTCCCTCAAAACACAAGCTTCCAAATAAATGCCTCCAAATCTTACGGTTTGTTAGAGTTTTGTAAATCGTTTTCTTTCGGCTTGACATTCCAATTATGCCCGGGTATAGTAAAGCTTTCTTAACTATCAAGAGAGGTAATCTATTGGAAAATATCAGTAATTTGCTGCATACTTGGGCTGAAAATGCCATGAGGCGCACCATGTGGGCTTTTATCCGCTTCAACCAGGAGCGAAACCTATCTGCCACCCAGATTAATTCCCTGATCTTTATCTACAGGCATGGAAGTACATCAGTGAATAACCTGGCAAAACGCTGGGGAGTCACCAAAGCAGCGGCTTCGCAGATGGTGGATAAGATGGTCGACCAGGGCTGGATTGACCGCACAGAAAACCCGCTTGATCGACGCAGCAGGAATTTAACGATTACACCTACGGGACAAAAATTGACTGAAGAAGCCCAAGAATTCCGCCATGGCTGGATCGATGAGTTTATCAAAGGCTTAAGCCCTGAAGACGTGAAGATAATCACGCCTGCCTTTGAAATATTGAACCAGAAAATGGTAACTTACAATGACAATTTTGAAAAATCCTTAGCTGAGAGGCTGCATTTATGCTCCGATTAATGCCTTATATTAAAAAATACTGGTACCTATTTATTCTGGCAATACTGCTTTTATTTGCCATGGCTAATGCTGACCTGGCGTTGCCGGACCAACTTTCGAAAATCGTCAATATCGGCATTCAACAGAATGGCATCGAACAACCAACGCCGACTGTCCTGCGCCAGAAAACCATGGACGATCTCAGCCTCTTCATGTCGGAGAGCGATTTCCAGAAGGTATTGGCCACTTATCATTTGGTTGAAAGTAATTCCGCAGAGTACTCAGAATTAGTTAAACAATTTCCAAACGCCGCCTCTGAAGCCGTGTATGCCCGGAATGTGATTACCCCCGAAGAAGAAAAGGCTCTTGAAGCTTACATGGCCAAACCCCTGGTGATGACCATGGGTTTGCAGATGTTCCAAAGTAACCCTGAGATGCTAGCAAATATCTTTGGGGAAGAAACCCAAACGCTCCTTGGAAGCTTGCCGCAAGGCATCGACTTGTTTGACGCTTTTCGCACGCTTAGCAGTGAACAAAGGACCGTTTTCCTCCAGAGGGCCAACGCACAACTAGACAAGCTCGAAGGCACGATGCAGCGCTCTTTGGCGGTGCGTGCCGTCAGTTCTGAATATACCGCATTAGGGCTTGATATGCTGAAATCCCAATCCTCTTACATTTGGGGTATTGGCAAGGGTATGATCTTGCTGGCGTTAGCCTCGGTGCTCTGTTCGATTGCAGTCGGCTTTATCGCGTCACGCACTTCAGCTTCCATTGCCCGGGATTTACGCCATGCCATTTTCAGTAAGGTCCAGGGATTCTCAAGTGCTGAATATAACAATTTCTCCACCGCCTCCTTGATTACCCGCAGCACCAACGATGTTACTCAAGTTCAAGGGCTGATGTTTATGATTGTGCGCATGGGTCTAATGGCGCCAATTACTGCCACACTTGGTGTGCTCCGCGTCCTGGGTAAAAGCCACAATATGTGGTGGCTGATTGCCCTGGCTGTCTTAGTTCTGATAATTGTGATTATCACCGCCTTTGCATTAGCCATGCCTAAGTTCAACCTAATGCAAAAGTTGGTAGATCGCATAAACCTGGTCATAAGGGAAAACCTATCCGGTATGATGGTTGTGAGAGCTTTCAACAAGCAATCAACTGAAGAAAAGCGCTTTGACGCTGCCAACAAGGATTTGACGCAAACCAACCAATTCGTTGGGCATACCTTGGTCAGCATTTTCCCGCTTGCCAACCTCATTATGACTGGATTAAATGTCCTGATTATCTGGGTAGGAGCCCGGGAAGTAGCCAACTCAACCATGATGGTGGGAGACCTGATGGCCTTCCAGCAGTATTCTATGCAGATCATGTTTGCTTTCCTCAATCTATCCTTCCTGTCAATCATGATCCCACGCGCGGCTGTTTCTGGTAATCGCATCGCGGATGTCCTTGAAACAAAGGCGCTCATCACGGATCCCGCCGAACCCAAACAGCTTCCACAGCCGGTAAAGGGTGTCATAGAATTCAGGAATGTAAGTTTCGCATATGAAGGGGCTGATGAATCAGCTATCTGCAGTATCAATTTTACAGCGCAGCCCGGGCAGGTAACTTCCATTATTGGCTCTACCGGTTCTGGTAAGTCGACCTTGGTTAACCTCATTCCCCGTTTGTTCGATGTAACAGAGGGCAGCATCCTCTTCGATGGTATTGACATCCGAGAACTCTCCCAGCACGACCTCAGGCAGCAAATTGGCCTGGTACCCCAAAAAGCGGTGCTTTTTAGTGGGACCATTCGTTCAAACCTTGAAGTTGGCAAGCAAGATGCCAGTGAGGAGGAAATGATCGATGCCATTGTGGATTCTCAGGCTAACGAGTTTGTCTTTGGTGAGGAAGCAGATCAGGGTTTAGACCGCGAAATCGCACAGGCTGGTGCAAATGTCTCCGGCGGACAAAAACAACGTCTTTCAATTGCCAGAGCACTTATCAAAGATGCTCCGGTATTGATATTTGACGATAGTTTCTCGTCCCTTGACTACAAGACCGATGCCAGTTTACGCCAAGCCTTACATTCAGATTACGCTCATGCCAACATGATCGTGGTCACCCAACGAGTGGCTACCGCCAGAGATTCAGATCAGATTCTTGTCTTGGATAATGGAGATCTGGTCGGTATCGGTAAACATAAGGACCTGATGGAAACCTGTCAGACCTATCGAGAGATTGCCTTATCGCAATTAAGCCCTGAGGAGTTGGCAGCATGAACAGCAAAGATAACGATAAAGATATGAAAAACAATAATTCTGTTCCTGATTCCGCTGAGGCGGCCAGGCCTGCTCCCAGGCAGGTAAGGCCTCATAACAGAGGGATGGCGCTCATGCCCGGCGAAAAAGCGCGTGACTTCAAGGGGACAATGGGGAGATTGCTTGCTTACATTGGTAAATATAAGTGGCTGTTGATAGTCACAATGCTTATCGCCTCGACTTCGACTGTCTTCTCCATCTTTGGACCGAAAATTTTAGGATCGGCTACGACGGAGCTTTTTGCAGGCGTGCAGCGAATGATCGCTGGGGATCCAAAAGGTATCGACTTTAACGTTATTGGGCAAATCCTTACCCGGGCAGTCGTCCTGTATGGCCTGAGCAGCTTGCTGGGTGTTGTCCAGGGTTGGATTATGGTTAACCTGACCGCGGATATTACTTACCGCTTCCGCAAGGATATAGCCGCTAAGATCAACCGTCTGCCCCTAAAATATTTCGACAAGATGAGTCAGGGTGAAGTGCTTTCCCGCATTACCAACGATGTAGACACTGTCAGCACCACGCTCAACCAGAGCCTCTCACAAATTGTCACTTCTGTCACCAGCGTGATTGGAATCCTGATCATGATGCTCACCATCAGCCTGCCCATGACCCTCATTGCCTTGACACTTGTACCCCTTTCACTTTTGTTGATCCGCTTTGTTGTCAAGCTTTCGCAGAAATACTTCCGGCAACAACAGCAGTACCTCGGCCACATCAATGGCCATGTTGAAGAAATGTATGGTGCTCATCCAATTGTCAAAGCCTTTAATTACGAGAATTCCAGTATGAAGACTTTTGAACACTTCAACAGCACTTTATATTCCAGCGCCTGGAAATCACAATTTCTTTCCACGCTGATTATGCCAGTAATGCGCTTTATTAGTAATCTTGGTTATGTGGCGGTCAGCATCCTGGGTGGTTATCTGGTCATTCGCAAGACTTTGGATATTGGAAATATCCAGGCTTTCATTATGTACATGCGCTCATTCCAGGAACCGCTTATGCAGATTGCCAATATTTCCAATGTGCTCCAACAGACTGCGGCTGCTGCGGAACGCGTTTTTGAATTCCTCGAAGAAACTGAAGAGAAAGAAGATGTGGCTGATGTCAGGAGCGGCCAGCCAGTTCTAGGTCAGGTTGATTTTGAGCATGTTCATTTCGGTTATGAACCTGAAAAAGTGATCATCAAAGATTTTTCACTGCATGTGGAACCTGGTCAGAAAATTGCTATCGTGGGTCAGACTGGTGCTGGAAAGACCACCCTCGTCAAACTTCTAATGCGCTTCTATGAACTCAACAGCGGCAGAATTATGATTGATGGCACTGATATTACTCAGATGACTCGGGCGGAATTACGTGCCAAGTTCGGTATGGTGCTCCAGGATACCTGGTTATTCAATGGCACGATTCGTGAAAATATTCGTTATGGCCGCCAGGACGCGACCGATGCTGAAGTTGAAGCTGCCGCCGATACAGCCTATGCCGACCACTTTACGCGTACCTTTCCGGGTGGTTATGAAATGGTGCTCAATGAAGAAGGCAACAACGTCTCTGCTGGTCAGAAACAGCTTTTGACGATTGCGCGCGCGGTCATTGCCAACCCGCCCATCCTGATCTTGGATGAAGCCACCAGTTCGGTGGACACACGCACCGAAGTGCTCATCCAAAAAGCCATGGACAAGCTCATGCGTGGCCGTACGAGCTTCGTGATTGCGCATAGGCTTTCCACAATCAAAACTGCTGATCTTATCCTGGTCCTGGATGAAGGGGACGTGGTTGAGAGAGGCACACATGCCGATCTTCTAGCCAAGGGAGGCGTCTACGCCGAGCTCTACAACAGCCAGTTCATCAGCTCTGCTCCTGCTTCTTTGAGTCCGCTTACCCATTCTGAAGCAGCGCAAGTGCCAGCTTAAAGAATCTCTCGGAATGGCAGCTTTTAAACTGCCATTCCATTTCGTGTCTTTTAGGAAGCGCTCTTCACTGATAAAATGTAAAAATGATAATTACCCATACTGCCAACCCAAGTATTGACCGCTTTGTGACCGTTCCCAGGATCAGGTTTAATGAAAGTCTGCGTTGCAAGAATGCTCAGATTGAGCTGGGCGGTAAAGGCATCAATGTCTCTGTTGGCTTGAATACCTTGGGTGACGACTCCCTGGCAATTGCCTGGGCAGGCGGAGAAGCCGGTCATCTGCTGGAAAACGGCTTAAGGAGCCGCGGAATTGCCAGTGATTTTGTCTGGGTGGAAGAAGAGACCCGCACCAATACTTTTATCAATGAAGAAGACTCTGAGTGGTTTATCCAACTGAATGAGCTTGGCCCCCACATCTCGCAAAAAGCCATTCAGGAAATGTTGGACAAGGTGCAAAGCCATGCCATGGTCGACGACATATGGGTGGTATCGGGCAGTCTACCGCAGGCGGTGGCACCCGATTACTATCGCGATTTGATCTCGATTTTGCATGATAAATCCTGCCGTGTTTTCCTTGAGACTACCGGCCCAGCTTTTGACGCAGGCAAACTTGAAACCCCGTTTTTTGTGCTGCCAGAGCTGGCAGATGCTGAGAAATACCTGGGCAGCCCAATAAAAAATTACGAAGATGCCAAACGTTCTGCCCTGGCATTCCTGCGCAGCGGCATCCAGTACGTTGCCCTGCACCTTGAAAAATCCGAGGTGCTTCTGGCTTCCCAAATGGAAATTGTGTTGGCCACCTTGCCAGGTGATGCCCCCTCAAGCGCCCACAGTGTCGGCGGCGCGGTTCTCGCTGGGATTGTACACGGGTTTACCAATGGATTGACCATTCAGGAAACCGCTCGTTGGGCGTCAGCCTTTGCCAATGCTGCCCTACGCAATGGCAGCCTGGCGAACACGCAGCTTCCAGACATCCAGAGTTTGCTGCCAAGGATCGATGTACGCCTCTTTAATGTAATGTAATTTTCAAATTTTCCACTCAAAAATCGGCGAAGGATTGATTTAAGTTGAATTGTAAACAATCCAATTATTTGTGTCCAATTATTTGTCAAAAATCCAATTCATTTTGGTATAATAAAATTTCGGCATTAAGCGCCCTCTATTAAGATATTAATTAGACGTTAAAGATTACATCATAAAGGAAGGTCTATTGATGAAAGAATTTGCAACTACTAAGATCCGCAATATTGTGCTCTCCTCCCACAGCAGCTAAGGCAAGACGATGCTCACCGAAGCCTTGCTTCACTTCACCGGAGCAACCACCCGCCTTGGGAAAATAGAGGACCACACCACAGTTTCTGACTTCGATGACGAAGAACAAAGGCGTGGGATTTCCATTTTTACAACGGTAATCCCTGTGGTCTATGACGACCTTAAGCTTAACTTCTTGGACACCCCTGGGTATACAGATTTTGTCGGTGAAGTTATTTCTGCCATGCGCGTTGCGGATTGTGCTTTGATCCTTGCGGATTCCGTTGCCGGAATGGAAGTTGGTACTGAAGTGGCGCTAAATTACGCCAATCAGTTCAAACTGCCAAAAATTATGGTCATCAACAAGATGGATCGGGAAAATGCCAATTTCCAAAAAGCCCTGACTTCCATCCAGTCTGAGATTGACGACCGCCTGGTGGTTATGCAGCTTCCCTGGGGTGAAAAAGCCAGTTTCCAGGGTGTGATCGACCTGGTTAACATGAAGGCCTACAGGGGCGACGGCAAAACGGCTGTTGAAATCCCGGCTGAACTTAGAGCCGAAGCCGAAGAAGCCCGCACCAAGCTGGTTGAAGCAGCCGCCGAAGGCGAAGATGCCTTACTTGAAAAATATTTTGATCAGGGCGATCTGAGCCCCGAAGAGATTATTCAGGGTCTCAAAAAGACCATCCTCACCAGCAATGTCATCCCCGTTCTTTGTGGTTCCTACGGCCATCAGATCGGGATTGG
>WOZB01000058.1 GCA_011620445.1 Anaerolineaceae bacterium
CAAAAACTCCGGGTCTTTAGTACTAACAATCCTGACGATGAAGCCTGGAAAACCTATTGCTCTGCATTGATGGCAAGGCATGCCTCCACGCGCGAACGTTTGCCTTTTCTGGAAGCATTCGCGGCTTTCCTAAATCCTTACTTTAAAAAGTCTCAAACTGTTTTAGATCTGGCCTGCGCGCTGGATCCGTTGATTCTTCCTTGGCTGAATCTGGATTCCAATCCGGAGATGCTATGTTATGACGTTCAGTCACCGCGCATAGATTTTTTAAATGAGTTTTTCAAGTATTTTTACCCTAAAGGTAAAGCCATTCGTCAGGATGTGCTTGCGGATCCTCCCAAAGAAAAAGCAGACCTGGCGGTCTTCCTGAAGGAAGCCCACCGCTTTGAGAAACGCCGCCCCGGCTGTAACCGGGAATTTTTCCGATCTTTGCCCGCAAAAACGCTGCTTGTCTCCCTGCCAGCTCAAGACCTTGCCGGCAAGCATTCTCTTGAAACCTACCATACCCGCCTGATCGAGGAAGCCATTGCCGGTCTGGGTTGGGATTCCGCAAAAACCTGTATTGGAAACGAGCTCATCTTTGTAATTCAGAAGGGTGAATCATCGTGAGCCAAAGGCCAAATCCAGGAAAAAATGATCTCATTTCGGCTATGGAACGTTACCGGGGTATTCTTTCACCAGCCCGTTTTGAACGCTTACAAGCCACGGCGATGCAGTCAGCACCTTCCGCTGTGCGCTTGAATATGCTTAAAGTGCATGATCCCCACGCTTTCATCAAGCGGCTCGCGGCTGACTACGGCTGGAACATAAGCCCTCTGCCTTTTTCTGATCATGCCTGGCAGGTAGAATTCGCTCTGACCAGCCCCGGCAAAACCATCGAACATCAACTGGGTTATTACTACGTCCAGGATGCTGCTTCCATCTTGCCTGTTTCTCTCTTCAGTCCTCAGACCAAACCAGGCCTGACACTCGATATGGCAGCGTCCCCTGGAGGGAAAACGACCCAACTCGTTGATAGTGTTTTTGACCAATCCCTGGTGGTTGCCAATGATTCGAGCGCCAGCCGGCTCAAAGCGCTGCACGCTGTCACTGAAATCTGGGGATCACTTAATACCGTCCTCACCAATTTCCCAGGTGAAAAGTGGGGCAACTGGTTCCCAGACACTTTTGACCGCGTACTTCTGGATGCGCCTTGCTCGATGGAATCCCTGCGTAACACTCCCAGCCATCCGCATCGACCTATCAGCCAGGATGAACGCCTGCGCCTGGCTGAACGCCAACTCGCTTTGCTGACCTCTGCCGTGTCAGCAGCTAAAATCGGTGCTGAGGTGGTCTATTCCACCTGTTCGCTAGCGCCGGAAGAAGATGAATTTGTACTTGACTCGTTGCTCAAACGCTTTCCTGCTTGCCTCGAAATCGAACAGACCATTTCCCAGAAGTATGGCACTCAAGGGTTAACCCGCTTTGAAAACCGGGAACTCAACCCTGCGGTTCTGGGAAGCCTGAGGGTCTGGCCTGACTCCTTCAATACCAACGGCTTTTTTGCTGTAAAACTTATGAAAACGGCTCCTCTTGGGCTCTGCTCAGAACCATCCTTCTCCCGCCCATTTGAGACCGCCCGCCTTGTGCCGATTTCTCCCTTAAAACAAGCCCAGCTGATTGAATTTGTGCATCAAGTTTACGGTTTTTCATTGCCTGAAATTCTGCTGGCGCACAAACTGACAATCTTGGAACGCAGTGGTCAGCTCTTCCTGGTGCCAGCCCTATGGTTGGAAAACTTTGCTTCCCTGCCATACTACAGTCTGGGCATGCCGCTGGCACGAACCAGCCCCCAGGGTTTTGAGGTCGATACAGAATTTATTCTGCGTTTTGGGGATCAGTTTACAAAGTCGATTCTTACCCTAGAGCCTTCCCAGGAAAAACAATGGCTTGAGGGTATGGAAATTCGCAACCTGGATTACCCTTCAGAACTTCAGGGCAAAATCGTGGCAATTCGCAGTCAAAGCGGCCTCAACCTGGGGGCTGGCAAAGCTAACCCGGGCAGGCTGCGCAACCTGCTACCCCATCGCAATTTACACCTTTGGTAGCTCAGTTCCCTTCACCCAGGTGAATTGCTATCGCGCTCCCTGCGATACAAGCCGTTTCCATGCGCAGGATGCTCTTCCCCAATGAAATTACCTGCCAGCCAACGTTCCTTGCGGCTTCGACTTCTTCGAAGCTCAGCCCACCCTCAGGACCAATCAGAAGAAATACCTCACCATTAGCGCTTACAAGGTCGCTAGCCAAAAACTTATCGACAAGTCTCGCTTCTTCCCAAGCGATGAATTTCAGATTTTCATGACTAATCGATCCAACCAAGGACTCGTAAGCTAGAACCGGTCTCAACTCAGGTATGTGTTGGCGACGAGCCTGTTCACTGGCTTCTCGGATGATAGCCTGCCAGCGGTGCAAGCGTTTCTCATCCAAATCACGACCCTGAACCAGGCTGCGCGAAGAGATAAAAGGCTGGAAAGCAAATATACCGATTTCCGTGCATTTCTGCAGGATTAGCTCCACTTTTTCACGCCGGCTGAGGCTGAAACACAGAACCAATTTTAGGTTCGGCTCTGGGTTTGGGGGCAAGGGTCCCAATATCAATCCGTTGATCAGGCCATCTGTCTGGCCATCAAGCTTGACTAAATACTCGGTTCCTTCCGGGTTTATGACTGCCACCCGGTCGGCGGCTGCGTTCATGCGTAAAACCTGCAGAATTTGATGAGAAACAGATTTTGGGAAACGGATTTTTCCCCCGTCAAAAGCATCCAGGGGCAGGAAGAAGCGCTGCATATTTAGTGGCTAAGTTTGAGTTCGCTGAGGGCCGCCCCGACCGCGGTGGCGTAATCGGCCAATTCTGGCACCACGAAGTTGACTTGATAGAATTCAGAAAAACCTTGCAGCACCTTCTTGCCAGCAGAAAGGCGGGTCAGCTTGCCAGTCACAATAATATCCGTCAAACCCATCAACCGTGCGGAAAGCACAGATGCAGTTCCTACGGATTGGAAGACCATATTAACCACACCCAGAGCGAGGTCTTTATCTTCTACCAAATCATTCACTTTGCCAAAATTGGAGGCTGTTGTCTCAGGCTTCAAACCCGGAATTTCAAGGCTGGTGATATCGCCGACGGTCAGATCCACCTGGGATAGGTCTCCGGCTTCTGAAAGGATTTCGATCGTGTCAAAGTCGTGTACATTAATCAAACGCCCAAGCAAACCACTTAGCGTGCCGCCGCCCACCCCCGAACCAATCAGATGCTGCACCTTTCCGCCTTGCGCGGCCACAATGGAGGTGCCAGTGCCCATACTAACTACAATGGCTCTTTCCAAGCCTGCAAGGTAGAGGCCCCCGGTTCCAACGCTGTCAAATTCAGGAACACCCTTGGTTTCGATGCCAAAAATATCGCCCTCAAGGTAAGAAAGCCCCACCCCGGTGGCCATAATCTTGCGGATATTCTTCAAGGGGATGCGGTGTTTTTCGATGAATTTGCCAAAAGCGCCATAAGCCGATGCTACCTGGTCATTAGCCTTTACCCAAACGGGTTCCAGCAGCTGCTCGCCGTCAAAGCCAACAATTTTTGTTGTGCTGCCCCCAATATCCAGACCAATCAAGATGCTCATGCTAACCTCCCAAACCAAATTTTTTCCAGTAGAATGAAAGTATAACCTCAAGAGTAAGGATTATTATGCCTCAAGAAAGAATGCTCATTGACCCTCATCATCGCTTCAAAAACCTTGACGTGATCGCCGTCATTTTCACCCTCGTCCTGGTGTTGAGCAATTTTGCATCCTCTGCCAAGATCGTTGATTGGGGCGTCTCTATTGGCAAGCTGCCGCTGGCATTTGATGCAGGTACACTGTTCTTTCCAGTGGCTTACATATTTAACGATGTGCTCACTGAGGTTTATGGATATTCCAAGTCGCGGCGGGTGATCTGGCTGGGCTTTGGGTCGCTTGTTTTCACTTTCCTGATGTTTTTACTCATCCAAAAGCTGCCTGGTGAAGCCTACTGGCTTCAGACTGTTGGGCAGGATGCCTTTGATAAGATTTTGTACGGTATTAGTTTTGGCGGACTGGTGCTGGCAAGTATCTCAGCCTACCTGGTAGGTTCCTTCTCCAATGCCATCCTTATGGCGGTCATGAAACATTGGACTCAAGGGAAACACTTATGGGTACGCACAATTTCTTCCACCATCATTGGAGAATTCTTGGATTCACTGGTATTCATCCTGGTGGCCACCTTAACCAAAGTATTTCCCTGGGAACTATTTTGGACCCTGGTTATCACCAATTACATATTCAAGGTGCTGGTTGAGGTTGTGATGACCCCGATCACTTATCGGGTTATAGGTCTTCTAAAAAAATCCGAGGGTATGGATGGATATTCAGATCTTAAGGATCTTAATCCGTTGAAGCTTTAGCCTTAGGGTATTTGTTGCGGGGAGCTTTTACCTTGGGTTCCTGGTAACCCTCAATGCAAACCACATATTCCCCTTGGATGCGCTCGGTCTGCAGTTCAACCTGAAGGCTGCTCAGGCGCCCACGATAAACCTTTTCGAACATTTTGGTGAGGTCGTTAGCCACAACGGCTTCGCGGTCTCCATAGACTTCTTCAGCACTTTTAAGGAAATCCTGCAAACGAAATGGACTTTCGTAGAAAACCAGGGTATGCGGAGAAGTCAAATCAACCATCAGGAAAGACTTACGCGGGCCTTCTTTATTGGGCGCAAAGCCTCTGAATGTAAAACTGTGCAAGGGTAAGCCTGAAAGTGTCAAAGCCATTATGACGGCACTTGGGCCAGGAATGGCGCTGATTGCCACCCCAGCATCGATGGCAGCTTTCGCCAATGAGTAACCGGGGTCTGAAATAGCAGGGGTGCCTGCGGAAGTAACCAGGGCAATATCAACCCCGCTTTTCAATTTTTCCATGAGTTTGGGTACTGCCTTGCCCTCGTTGATCTTGTTGAAGACCACCTGTGGTTTGGAAATCTCGAAATGCTTGAGCAGAATACTTGTTTTGCGGGTGTCCTCCGAAGCAATCAGATTAACTGACTTAAGCACTTCAATGGCACGCAGACTCATGTCGCCAAGGTTACCAATGGGGGTCGAGACCAGATAGAGCATAATGTAACTATTATAAACAGGCTGAAATGTTAAAGCCACTATGTTAAAATCAGTTCAGGAGAAAAATATGGAAAGAACTGTTCCCATCCGCTCATCCGAAGAAATCGAACTCTACCTGCGCACTATCTATTCGCTTCTGCGCTCGTCCAACGAAGTGCGCATTCGCTCACTCGAGGAAGTGCACGCCGGTATGAATTCTTCGCTGCATACGCTCGCGCGCGAAAATAAAGTGGATGTTTCTGCCTTAGTCTATAGCTTGCTGCGCTTGCCAGATTGCATATTTGAAACTCAGAAAGTTGTCTTAGGGCAAACTCCTTCCAATTTTGTGCATTTTGGATATGGCCACGTGGAAGAGTGGCAAGAAGTATCCGCCAAGGCGCGCCGAAGACGCTGCTATTTCAACGGCAAGGACACCTTAGCTTGTTTTATTGCTTCGCGCTCGGATATCGATGATGTGGTGCCTTCCCTGACTGCTTTTCAAATCGAGTGGAACAAACTCCACAACATCCTGGCCGGGGTTCCGAAAAAATTAATTAACGATGCCACACCCAGCAAAGCAGAAACGTTCCATGCCCTCAGTGTGAAACTTGGCATCAGTGAAGAAGAGCTTGCTCGCCTTCATGCTGCCAGCGGAGATAATTTCAAGCACATCTTGCTTGTCATTGCGGCCAAAAGGGCTGACTTTACCGTCCAATTGCTCAGCGGTTCCTTGAACGATTATCGCCAGGCTACCGAGCATTGGTGGGAAGCTATCGAAAATCATTACCAGGATATCCTGGAACGGCCGGTATACTTCATTTCTTCCAACACGCACAGCATTCCCAATTTGCTCTCAGGATTCGCCTTGCAGCACACCAGGAAACTGGCTGATTATGTCACCCACTCTGGCCAAGCCGAATTACAAACTGAATGGGATGAACTGAAGGTAAATGGCAGCAAGGGCAGCAAGGAAAACTTCTACTATTACTTGATGAAGAAGCTGCAAAACGACCCCGCAGGTCGGGGACTATTGGTGGAGGAGACCGCTGCAGAACAAAGTGCGGGTATTGAGCGTATCCCCAGCATACATGCATTTGATATCGAGGCAGAAGTGATTGACATTTCATGCCTCAACTTCGCCCATTTTGACCCGCGTTTGTTGGATAAGCTCTGCAAACCCGGTTCGGATTGCAGTTTTCTGCAGAGATCCGATGCCTTGATCATCAATATCGATTATCCGCTGGGGTTCGCGGCTTATCATCTTCTTTCCAAAATTGCTGAAAACATCAGCAGCCTCTTAGGTGTCTATGTTATCGGGAAAGCCGCCAGCTTGAATGGGGTTCGTGGTGATGTTGTTCTCCCGAATGTGGTCTATGACGAACACTCCCGCAATACCTATCTGTTCAACAACAACTTCACCTCAGCAGATATCGCCCCCTGGTTAAACTACGGTACAGTTCTGGACAACCAAAAAGCGGTCAGCGTGATGGGAACATATCTGCAAAATGCTACAGTTATGGACGTGATCTACCGCGAGGGGTATACCGATGTTGAGATGGAAGCCGGGCCATACCTTTCGGCTGTTTATGAACTCTTCCGCCCCCAACGCCACCCCGTGAACGAGATTGTAAACCTTGCCAAATTGCCCTTCGATTTAGGCATACTGCATTACGTTTCGGATACACCGCTCTCGAAAGGTAGAAATTTGGGTGCGGGTTCCCTCTCCTATTATGGTATGGATTCCACGTATGCTGTCAGCATTGCTGTTTTGCGCCGGATCTTCAACCTCGAAAAGCAGCGCTTAAGTCAGGAAAATTAGACCTCTTCCTTGTGCCGAAGAGGTCTGTGTTGAGGTGAAGCTTTTGCGTAAACTCTGGAGGGCTTTCAGTGTAGTTCATGCTGTTTTATGCCAGCCACTACCTGGGTTGGCAGCACTCCGCGATAAAAGCTGGCAATTCCTTGCCCAATCTTTCCAGTGAAGCCAGTTGCAAGTACATCATATGCCCTGATTCAAAATAGCTGAATTTGACTCGCTCTGCCAATTTTGCGGGCAGGGAAAGATGATTAAAGGTGTACTCGGCCGCAAAATAGGGCGTGGCCAAATCATAATAGCCGCAAGCCACATAGACGCGCAAGTCAGGGTTGATCAGGAAAGCTTCGCGCAGGTCGGGCGAAACATCGGTGTATTTGGCCTGGTCCATTTCCCATTTCTTGAGATCCTTGATGATCTCATAGGGGATATCGAACTCAAAACCAAGGTCCCGACGCACATAATCGTAGAAGGTGGCTGTGTAGGGCCCCTTGATGGCCGAGTAGCTTGGGTCGCGTTGGAACTCATCGCCTGCTAACCGGGCTTCCATACCTGTAAAGCGGCTATCCAGGCGGCCAACTGTCAAGCCGTCTTTACGCCGTAATTCCTTACAATACTCCTGCACCTGCAAGCGTAGATTATGCTCATCGAGGTAGTTCTCTGAGACGCCAGTCAATCTTGAGAGTTCTTTGAGAATGGCAGTGCGGTCAGCTTTCTTAAGGGAATCGCCTTTCATCAATGCCAGGGTATAGGCATTTGCAGCAAATGCTTCAGCCTGCCGCAGCGCAGCCTGTAGGTCAGACTGCAGCTGATCATCCAGCTTCTTGTGGTACCAGGCGGTGGCAGTCATTGTGGGCAGTAACAAGGGATAAGGCAGGTCATTGCCCGAGTCAAATTCCAATGTCATAAAATTGAGCACTGAAGAAATCAAAATCACACCGTTCAGGTACAAGCCGTGGCGTTCCTGGAGATATTTGGATAGACCCGAAGCTCGGGTAGTTCCGTAGCTTTCACCAATCAGGAATTTGGGTGAAGCCCAACGCTGATTGCGGGTTGTCCAGCGAACGATGAAATCGCCAACGGATTGGATATCCTTCTGGACCCCGTGAAATTCTTCAGCTTTTTCACCTGGAACTGCGCGGCTGTAGCCGGTTGAAACCGGATCGATGAAAACCAGGTCCGTACTCTCCAGCAGGGTAAATTCATTATCCACCAGCTCGTAAGGCGGCGGCAGGGGCATACCTTCCGCATCCATTTTCACGCGCTTGGGGCCTAACATTCCCAGGTGCATCCACACGGATGAAGATCCTGGGCCCCCATTGAAGGAATAAGTGATCGGACGCCTTTCCTTGGTTTGATCAGTTTTCAGGTTATACGCAACATAGAAAATGGATGCTCGAGCTTTTTCACCTGTTTTCTCATCTTCTTCACGCAGGATCATCGTACCGGTAGTGACAGTGTAGTCAAGCTGTTTCTCACCGATTTTGAGGCTGTGTTCGGTCGTGACAATTTTATCCTGAGGTTCAGGTAGCTTATTGGGTTCTTTTATTTCCGGTTTTTCTTTATTGTCGTCCAATTTTTCGTCAACCATTTTTCCTCCAGATATCTTCTTGTTGCAGTGAGTTTACTCTTCGGAAAATACTTTCACGGAAATTTGCCTCGCTTTCCGATTTAGCGACAAATTTAAAGCTACTGCGATGAGTATGTAAACCAGCATGATGATGAAAGACGGAAGGTATCCGCCGAAAGCATCAAAAAGGTAACCGGAGGCAGAACTTAAAATGGATGCGGCCAGCAAATTGACAGTCATGGCAGACAAATTCTCAGGGAAGTGTGTTGTACCGAACCTGGAAGCCACAAATCCTGAATTGATGGCTGGGATGCTGCCAAACGCGTAACCAAAAAGAGCATTCGAAACCAGCATCAAGGAAATCTGTTTCGCGAAGACCGATAGGACCAATAAGGCCAGGGCGAGGAGAAAGAGAGAATTAACTAATGCCATGGAGAAGCGGGTGCCCTTGTGATCATAAATTTTGCCCCCTGCTATTCTGCCCAAGCCGTTCAAAATGGCAAAGATGCCTCCGAGGGTTGCGATGCTGCTGTAACTGATCTGACTGTCAATCGCCCTGGCCAGACCCGCCACTTGGGCGATTATAACCAGGCCGGCTGCACTGATTGTCACTGCCCAGAAGAAAAACAACCAAAATTCCCCGGTTCTCAACATGGCTTTCACATTCATGTTCAGAGGATCTAATGAGGAACTTTTTTCCAATTGGGGCATGCGAGTACGAAAGAAAAAAGAAAGTGGTAATACGATGGCAAATGCCACCAATGCTGCCACCCTAAAACTTATGCGCCAGCCATCCACATCTACTGGCGTGAAAATCTGGTAAAGCTTGCCAATAATGAAAGATCCGGAACCAAAGCCCATCATCAGGATTCCGGAAACAAAGGCCTGCTTTTTTGGGAAGAATCTGGTGACTGTGCTGATTACACTGTTGTAAAGCAAGCCAGCTGCAAAACCGCAGAACACGGCGAAAGCCAACAGTATCAGTGCCAGGTTCTGGGCAAACGAGGCAATACCGAAACCGGCCAGGAATGAGAAGGCGGCGGCAGCCATTAAGTTGCCAGGGCTCACCTTGCGGATTAGCTGCCCGCTTGCCAGGTTGCCAAGGCAAAAGAAAGCCATCATCACCATAAAAACCAGGGAAATTTCACTTTTTCCCCAGCTGAAGGACTCAGCTATGGGTACGGAAATAGTACCCCAACTATAAACGATAGACGCATTGAAAAGGATCAACACACCGGCGATAACCATGATTGAAGCTTTACCAGGTTTCATCTTCATAGTGCTTCCCAAATTCCGATCTGCCCAATCTTCAAAATTAAAGGGCAAGTTTCGATTCACCGCCTCGCCCTAAGCAAGGCTCTGCCTGATTTTCTCTGCAGTTTTCCTATCATTTTCCAGTTTCTCGCGTTCAGCTGCGATTA
>WOZB01000212.1 GCA_011620445.1 Anaerolineaceae bacterium
TGATATTTCAACGTTGCCGTGCTATCATATTTTTTATTATTAAGTATTTATTGCACTACAAGAAAGCAGGTTTTTATGAATGCAATTGTTATTTCTCGCCTCGTGGGAGCTTTATTTTTCGGTATTGGAGGCGGCCTGGCAAGTCTTCCCATCCACAGTTTCATCCTCGCGCTTTGGCCCACCTATCCATTTGAGGCTCCTGTTACGACTATTGTTAGTGTTTTAGTCTTTGCTATTGTGGGTTTTTTGTTGACTCCGTCGCTCACCATCAAACCTTTCAACCTGCTTGTGCGTCAGTTCAAGAAAGAATCCCCCGCCACGCTTCTGGCTGGAATTGTTGGTTTAGTGGTCGGCCTTATCGTTGCAGCCTTGCTTGCCTACCCCCTCTCATTGTTGCCAGATATCTTTGGAAAAGTGCTTCCCTTCGTCGGTATGATCCTTTTCGGCTATTTGGGCGTATTGCTGTTCACAACCCGCCATGAAGACTTCACAGCCTTCTTCCGTGGCATTGGCAGCAAGCGCAAGACCAGCAAATTTGGCCAAGCTTTCGACCAGGAACGCAAAATTTTGGTTGATACCAGCGTCATCATTGATGGCCGCATTGCGGACATTGCAGCGACGGGTTTTCTGCAGGGTAACCTGATTGTGCCTCGGTTTGTCCTCAACGAACTGCAATATGTTTCAGATTCAGCGGATAGTTTGCGCCGTGCACGCGGCCGCCGCGGCATAGAAGTACTCTCAGAATTGCAGCAAAATGTTGACATCCCTGTCACGATTGTGGATGTAGAAGTCACTGATGCCAAAGAAGTGGATGACAAACTCATTTCCCTGGCAAAACAAATGGAAGCCCCCATTCTGACTAATGATTTCAATCTGAACCGTATCGCCGAGCTTCAGGGCATTAAAGTGCTGAACATCAATGACCTTGCCAATGCAGTCAAAGTAATTCTCCTCCCGGGAGAAACCTTCCTCATTCGTGTTATCCAGGAAGGCAAAGAGTATAACCAGGGGGTTGGTTACCTGGATGACGGCACGATGGTCGTAATCGAGAACGGCAGTAAATTGCTTGATAAAGAAGTGCAGGTAACAGTCACCAAGATCCTGCAGACTTCCGCTGGCCGCATGATTTTCGCAAAACCCGAATGAGGTCTTCATGAGTTTGCGTATCTACAACACCCTTTCCCGAAAAAAAGAGGAATTTACCACGCTTGAACATGGCAAAGTGCGCATGTATGTTTGCGGACCCACAGTTTATGCTACTGCGCATATCGGGCATGGCATGTCTGCATTGGTCTTTGATATTATCCGCCGTTACCTTGAGTATTCCGGTTATGACGTTAACTTCGTTGTGAACTATACCGACGTGGACGATAAGATCATCACCAAGGCTAATCAACTTGGTCAGGATCCATTTACCCTTGCTCAAAAGTACATCGACGACTACAGGGCAGACCTCAAGGGTTTGAATGTCAAGGAAGCTACTTCCAATCCACGAGCCACACAGGAAATGGAATATATCCAAAATATGATCGCCCGTTTGGTTGAGGCCGATAAAGCTTACATCCTCGATGGGGACGTTTACTTCAGAGTAAATTCCGACCCCGATTATGGAAAACTTTCGGGCCGCAAAGTCAGGGACAGTGCCACTGGCACCCGCGTTGCCGTAGATGAGCGTAAGGAAAACCCGGAAGATTTCGCACTTTGGAAATCTGCCAAACCTGGCGAACCCGCCTGGAGCAGCCCCTGGGGCCAGGGCCGGCCTGGTTGGCATATTGAGTGCTCGGCTATGAACCTGCACCATCTCGGTGAACAAATTGATATCCACGGCGGCGGCAATGATCTGATTTTCCCACACCATGAGAATGAGATTGCCCAGACCGAATCACTCACAGGTAAAGAATTTGCCCGTTTCTGGATGCATAACGGTATGGTCACCATGACCGGCGAAAAAATGTCCAAATCACTTGGCAATATCGTCAGCATTCAGGATTTCCTCAGGGATCACCCGGGTGATGTGATGCGCCTCTGGGTACTTGCTTCCAATTATCGGGCTCCCCTGGTTTACGGTGAGGATGTCATCGAACAGGCTGAACAAACCTACAAACGCCTCCTGGCTGCCAAGAAAGCTGCCCTACCCGGCGCCAAAGGAGTCCCAGAGGACGCCGCTAAAGCTTTACTGGAATCCGCCGGGAAATCCCGGGCCGCCTTTATCGAGGCAATGGATGACGATTTCAACACCCCACTCGCGCTGGCACATGTATTTGAACTTACAAAATTAATTAACCAAGCCCGCGCTGATGGAGCCACAGACGCTCAACTCAAACCCGCGCTTGCAATCTTCAAAGAACTCACCGATGTCTGGGGTTTAGCCCTGGAGGACAAGGAAAGTGGAAAAAGCGATGTTGAGCCCTTCATAAAGCTTCTGATTGAGCTTAGAACGGAAGCCCGAGCCCAAAAGAACTGGGTGCTTTCTGACCGCGTTCGTGATGGTCTCAAAACCCTGGGGGTGACGCTCGAAGACAGCAAAGAGGGCACTTCGTGGAGCTGGAACTGAAGTGAAAGAATGGCTTACAGGCCGCAACCCGGTCTTTGAAGCCCTGGCTGCCAAACGCCGCCAAGCATTTAGATTACTTATTGCCAAAGGCATCCGCAGCGAAGGCCGCGTTGATGAGATTTTACAGATGGTCCGTGAGCGAAACCTGCCTTTTCAGACAGTGGAACGCGATCGATTGGAGCAGATCGACAGTCACAATCAGGGCCTTGCTCTTGAAGTGAGCAGTTACCCATATCAAGCTTTGGAAGACCTGATTGCCTTCTCCAAAACCAAATCAGAGCCTCCTTTTTTTCTTTTGCTTGACCTGATTCAAGACCCTCAGAACCTGGGTTCGCTGTTGCGATCGGCGGAAATATTTGGTGTACACGGGGTGATCTTACCTTCTACTAATGCCGCCCAGGTCAATCCGACCGTCGTGCATGCTTCTTCAGGAGCAACCGAACACCTGCGCATTGCTCAATTTAACCTGGTTCAAGCTATTGACCGCCTCAAGCAATTACCGAATACCTGGGTGTATGGGCTGGATGGCAACCCCAGGGCAAAATTACCCACCTCTTTAAATTTGAATGGGGGTGTTGTTTTGGTAGTTGGTAATGAGGGTTCAGGCCTGCGCGATTTAGTAAGGAAAAATTGCGATGAGTTGATGAAATTGCAAATGTACGGGAAGATTGACTCGTTAAACGCGGCTGTAGCCGGTTCCATTGCGCTCTATCTTGCCCGGGCAGCCCGCTCGCTTATGCCCTGATAGCTCTTGTTAGAAAATTCTTTCAACCGCGGCTGGTCAGGAAAAACATCACCACCAGAAAGCTTACCAGCATTATCAATCCAAAACCCAGCTTGAAAAGTGTCGCTTGCATGGAAGACAGAACCATAGCTCTCAACGCTCTGTAAGCCTTACGCCAATCTTGCCCCAAGCGGAAAAATTGCACCATGAAAATAGTCAGAAAACCGGCTAACAAGCCACCAAATGGTGTTGCTACAAAGCCCACGCCTATCATCGCCATCCAGCTTAATCCTATACCCCACCATGGCACCCCTTCCCGGCGGGTGTTGCCTACCATAATCACATTGTCACTCAAGCCACCAGCTATCATCAGCAAGGTATTGAGAACAAAAATGCCGACGGTCCAGCCGTGGGCAGTTGCACCTTCAGCAACATTCAATTGAGTGTAGATCGCCCAGATCAATTGGCCAATCCACATGACCGTCAAGCCGGGAAAAAACACCAGCAGCAGGCCAAAGAAACCCGTTAGTTGCAATCCCAAAGTCAAGGCAACCAGCCCCCAATGCAGGCCTTCAGGCAACCAACTCATAGCCGGATGACGTCAATCCCGCCCATAAACGGCCTGAGCACTTCTGGCACCACAATGCTGCCGTCCGCCTGCTGGTAATTTTCCATCACCGCGATCATCGTCCGCGGCAAGCCCAGCCCGGAACCGTTCAGGGTATGTAAGAGCTTGCTCGCAGAGCCATCCGCTGGGCGATACTTCATATTCGACCGTCTGGCCTGGTAATCTCCCACCTTTGAGCAGGAAGAAACTTCCAACCACTCGCCAACCCCAGGTGCCCAGACCTCAATATCAATTGTCTTGTGCTGCTTTTCTCCCAGATCGCCAGTACATTGCAGCTTAGTGCGGTATGTTAACCCTAGATCCGCGCAGGTTTGGCAGGCGTCTTTGACAATGCGTTCGAGCTCAGCATCGGAATCTTCCGGTTTGCAGTAGGTGTACATTTCCACCTTGTCAAATTGGTGGCCGCGTTTCATTCCGCGTACATCCCGGCCAGCCGACATCTTTTCACGCCTGAAACAAGCTGAGTAAGCCGTCGGGTGAATCGGCAGATCCTTTTCTTCTGTGATTGTATCCATCATTACGCCGGTTAGGGGCACTTCCGCTGTCGGTACCCACCAGAAGTCCGACTCAGCATCGTGATAGAGGTTGGGGGCAAATTTTGGCAATTCCCCGGCCGCAAATAAAACTTCTTCTTTCACCATCCAGGGGGTGTAGTATTCTTTCCACCCCTGGCGGATGTGCAAATCTACCATCCAGAAGATTAATGCCCGCTGCAAGCGTGCGCCTGCTCCCTTGAGTACATAAAAACGCGTACCTGAGAGCTTGACGCCTTCATCAAAATCCAAAATTCCCAACGCTGGGCCAAGATCCCAATGGGCTTTGGGTTCAAAATCAAATTGCTTGGGTTCTCCGAAGGTCTCCAGGACTACATTTTCACTGTCATCCTTGCCATCGGGTACGTCTGGGTCCGGAATGTTGGGTATGGTCGACTGCTGATAGCGCAGTTTGGTTTCGACCTCTTTGAGGGCAGTATCCAGTCGGGCAATCTCGTCCCCCAAAGAACGCATGGCATCGATCTTCGCCTGTCGTAAAGCCGGATCCTTCATCTTGCTGATTTGTTTGCTAACCGTATTACGTTCTGATTTGCGTGTCTCAGACTCGAAGATCAGCCTCCTGCGCTCATCATCCAATGCAATGACTTCGTCAACCAAGCCGGTTTCCTGGTGGCGGCGCAGCATCGACTGGCGCACCAAATCAGCATTTTCGCGGATAAATTTCAGGTCTAACATAAGAGCCTCGGCTGCGGAAATATCGTTTGCCCGCGTCTCTTATTTTACCAGTGCTAATCCTGGCTAAGGCAAGTTGGTGGAAGAGCATTCTTTGAAGTAGAAACAATGTTTCGATCTGCTCAGCAAACCTACAAGTTTCGATCTGCTCAACAAGCCGAAACGTCTTTCGCTAATGCTTTTATAATTGGAAGATGAAATTTTTCCGAACCCTCTTTGCACTCCTCTTTCTCGTCATTTGCTTACCTTCTAACAATGTCTCGGCCGCTGCGCAGGGTAATGCAGAGTCTTCTGCATTTACAGGTAACCACAGTGTCACAATCGCCACTCCTAATCCGGATGGCTCCATCTATCATATTGTTGCTTATGGGGATACGCTCTACGATATCTCCCAGGCTTATGGCGTAAGTCCGGAAGAAATCATGGTCAATTCCGGCAATAGTCCCCAGGCAACTGACTTGAGGGAAGGCGACCGGCTAATCATCCGCTTTAAATCTACGGTCACACCGACCAACGACTTTACCCCTACGCCCGTGCCGGTTACACCGCAACCGACGAAGATCTACATTTCACCCACTGCTACGGCTACGCGCACACCCAGCCCGACTGCAACGATCACCCCCACTCCACCTTTATCTCACCGAGTGCTGGGCAATAGCAAGAACGTCGGCAGTGCCCTGATAGGAACCGGGGTTTTCGGTTTACTGGTATTGGCATATTTCGGCTTCATCAAGAAAAAATAAACAGAAAAGGCAATGAGATGGCAGACCCAATTTTTACTCAAGGTCAATTTACGTTACGACCCTTCCTTGGCGACGCTGATTATGAGGCTATGGCCAAAGTTGAGTATGCATTGCGTGGCGCTGGCCAGATGGAAATGGTTCAAAACGCCTCCGAACTTAGACACACTCTTACACACTCCCCCAATTTCGACCTTAGCAAGGATCTCATACTCGCTGAGTATAAAGGTGAGGTGATTGGTTTTTGTCAGTGTTTCTGGGAAATGGGCTCCAAAAATACTGGGATTGTCTTGTACTTACCGGTATACACGCAGCCCGAAAGCCCACAGTCGGTTGACCAGGCACTATTTGATTGGGGATACAAACGCCTGCAGGAAATATACAGGGCGATACCTAAAAAAAGACTCGCCGAATTACGGACTTTCGCGCAGGACAAGCACATTAAGAGGCAGCTGCTTTTTGAAGCAAACGGCATCAAACCTGTCCGCTATTACCACAACATGCGGCGCGACCTGCTAATCGACCCAATCCCCGTGCGACCTCTGCCAGCGGGAATTAATGTGCGCCCAGCCTTGCCTGCGGATTATCGTAAAATCTGGGACGCATCTGTTATTGCTTCGGCTGACGAATGGGGTTTCACTGAACCAGTCGAAGAAGACTTTGTTCGCTGGCAGGGTGATACAGAATTTCAACCTTATCTCTGGCAGATTGGTTGGGCTGGTGACCAACCAGTTGGCATGGTTACCAATTTCGTGAACCTGACGGAAAATGACTACTTCCAAAGGCACCGCGGTTACACCGAGGGCATTTGGGTATTGCCGGAATTTCGCAAGCAAGGTTTGGCAAGTGCCCTGATTACCCAGTCGCTTACGATGTTCAAAGCCATGAACATGCACGAGGCGGCTTTGGGGGTGGACTCGGAAAATCCAAGTGGCGCGTTAGGTCTCTACGAGGGTTTGGGCTATAAGGCCTATTCGAGGGCTATCGAGTACTCAAAACTATTCACAATCTAGTCCAAGGTGCCGGAGCTTCCACAAAATTTCATCGTTCTTCTCCTTTTGATTGTGCGGGTTGCAGCTAAAAACCCTTACCAGGAAACGTGGTCTTTCAAACTCAAATTCTACGTCTCGAATGTAACTATGCTATTGGTATAATTCACGTCATGCAAAAACCGAATAAAGGGGTTATCTGGGCACTCATTCTCCTCACGGTTCTAATTTTTTGTGTCTATATCATTCCAAATCAATCTGCTTCGCTCAATCGGTCTATGGTCAGCATGTACGAGCCTGACGAAGGGGCGGTCTTTGATGTTGTCGATCGCATGACACTGCCTAAAGGGCGCTTGGATGAACAGATATTCCGTTTCATTCTTTATGACTTCTATCACTATGGTTTTCCTTTTTTTGGTCTGGCTGGCCTTACAGCCCTCCCATTTCGCTTGACAGGTAATTTTGGTAACACTCCTGCCCTGATGGCTGCCATGCGGCAAGTGGTCAGCGTGCTGCCTTCATTGCTTGGGATCTTACTATTGGTTTATATACAGGACCGATTTTCTTCCTGGCGCTCTATTGCTATTTTCCTGCTGCTCAACTTGTTACCAGGTATCGTGCGCAATAACCTCTGGCTGCACCCGGATGGATTGGCTTTCTTCTTTTCGACGGTTGTTATTTATTTCTTATGGCGCGACAATCGCCAGTTCAAGAAATTTTTCTTCGAGGCGGCTTTCTTCTGCGGGGTGCTGACTGCGACTAAGCTAATAGGGGTATATTTTTTTCTGACCATTGCCACCCTGCTCATCATCGGTATTGTTCGCAAAGAACTCACCTTTGGACAGGCAGTTGGTAAAGGCTTGCTCTTTATGCTGGTGATGGGTTTGGGCGTTCTCGTCGCCAACCCGTTTATGTTTGATGTTCAAGCTCTCCGAAAATATGCTTACACTTTCTTAAGGGAGATGAGTGAAATCACCAAAGGCTATGACCTGGTCTATGCTACAGGAATATCTGCTGCAATTAAACCTTTGCAAGAAGCTTATGGATATCTTTTCTTCGTGCTTATGACCATTATGGCACTGGTTTATGGTGCCTTTCGTGCTAAAGACCGGCATTTGTACACCATTCTGCTTACATGGTTTATTCCATTGACCCTGGTGGTACTATTTGTCTCCCATTTCAAGTATCAATATTGGCTGCCAGCTATCGTAAGCGGCACATCCGCCATGTACTTGCTTTTACCTGGTAATTCCCAAGCCCAGATTGTTCCAAGACTCGGAAAACCGATTGCTATACTTGCTTCTTGTTTGATTCTTCTCCAAGTTAGTTTCTTCATTCCAGCAGATTACGCCATAATTCAGGAAAAAATCCATCGAGCAGACCACGACCCCCGCATCCTGTTCTACGAAAAAGCAATGCAGACTTTGACTCCGCTCAAAGACGAGGCCAGCCATGTCTATTACGATTATCGCCTTTACATGCCTGAAACATCTGGGTGGGGGCAAGAAACTAGTTTTGAAATGTTGGATTATGGTTACATCGAAGGTGCCAACTTTGATGTCTTGCTCCTTCTTAAGCAGCGAATCTGGGATTACACAAACCCAAACGCGGTCCCTATCGATCCTGATAGATTGGCTACAGCGCGCATCTTTTACAACGATGCCCTATCGGGTACAATCAGGAACTATGTGCAACTCTATGAAGATGAGGTCGGTAAAGTATTTGTTAGGAAAGACATTTGCAGCGCCAACTTTTCCCCAACACAGTGTCAATAATTACTCAGGAACGCTTTCATGAACGCACCCACACAAAAAATTAAAGGTGGGGTGAGCGCATTCTTCCCTGCCTACTATGATGCTGGCACCATCGGCAGTATGGTTGATTCGGTCATGGTTGCCCTTCCCCAAATCACCGATGATTATGAAGTGATTGTCATCAATGACGGTAGTAAAGACTACACCCAACAAACCTTGTTGGATCTCCAAAAGCGTTACCCCGGCCTGCGAATCATTTTGCATCCGGTCAACAAAGGTTACGGAGCGACGCTGCGCGATGGCTTCTCCGCAGCCACTAAGGACTGGGTTTTCTATACTGATGGTGATGGCCAGTACAACCCATTTGAAATCGTTAAGTTAGCTCAGGCGCTTGAGCCCGGAGTGGATGTGGTTAACGGTTATAAGTTGACCCGCAACGATCCCTGGAACCGCAAACTTATCGGTCGACTTTACCATTATTTTGTCAAATTTACGTTTGGCTTCCATTCCCGCGATGTGGATTGTGATTTCCGTTTGATTCGCCGGGAGCTCTTCGATCATGTTGAATTGGAATCCAATACTGGGACAATTTGTCTGGAAATGGTCAAGAAATTCCAGGACGCTGGTTACAAATTCAAACAGGTGCCCGTCCACCATTACCCCCGCAGTTATGGAAAATCTCAGTTCTTTAACTTCAAACACCTCTGGAATACCTTCAAACAGCTCAACCAGCTTTGGTGGCAGCTAAAGATAAAGAATAAGAAACCCATTAAAGCCTGAGCATATGCAGCAAAACCATCGTTTCGTTGTCCTTTCAGACACGCATGTCGGCGACCGCGCCCGCAGGCTTGACCCGGGCTTAATAAAGGCAATTACTGAATTGCAACCCGAAACAATCTTGCATTGCGGAGATGCCTGCCGCAGATCAACTATCACCGAATTGGAGATGATAGCCCCCGTTCGCAATGTACAAGGCAACCGCGATTGGTTCCAGGCTCATAAAGCTCCCATGGAACTTCAATTTGAGGTTAATGGGGTGAATATCGTCATCGCGCATGGCCA
>WOZB01000034.1 GCA_011620445.1 Anaerolineaceae bacterium
TTATTTCTCTCCCCACTAAAAGTGTGCGATTTGCTCCGGAATCACTGTGCGATTTACTCCGGAATCACTGTGCGATTTGCTCCGGAATTGCTGTGCGATTTGAAACGGATTTTGCACCAATAAAATAATTCAGTAAAGAGGTGAGATGTGCAATTTATAAAGAATTTCCTTCGAAATCTAATTTGGCTCGTTGTAATTGGTATTGTTATTTATTGATCTACCCTGACATCATGAGACAGATGTATAGTATGTTTGGACAGTTATTTGGCCCGTTAGCGACAATATTAATGATTATCGCCGCAGCGCTTCCTCGGAGAAGAACAAGGTATTGAACGTCAAAACATAATTTAATTCTTCTTCACGTTGTCATCAATATTTGAGGAGGATTGGTTCGGATCGTTTTGGTTCGGATCGTTTTTGTATCCTTCTTTATATTATGCTAAAATCCGCTAAGTTGAAGATGTGCAACCTTCTTCATTGGAATAATTGGCAATTCATCTCAGGGAGAATCGTATGGCATACCAGTATTATGTAGGTTGTGATTTAGGCGGCACCAACATCAAGGCTGGGCTGGTGGATATGTCCACCGGCAAGGTGGTGGCGACTAAAGGCGCGCCAACACGCTCTTACGAAGGGCCTGAGAAGGTCATCACGCGCATCGGCAAGACTATCCAGCATTTAGTCAGTGAAAACAATTATTCCTGGGATATCATCGGCGGCGTAGGTGTTTCAGCCCCCGGCCGATTGGACCTTGAAAAAGGCGAAACGGTCTTTATGACCAACCTGCCAACCCATTGGATCAATATTCCACTGGCCGCAAAACTGGAAGCCATTCTCAACAAACCCGTTTTCCTGCTCAACGATGTGCGCGCCATCACTTACGGTGAATGGGCATTCGGCGCTGGCAAAGGCGTGGATTGTATGCTTTGTTTTGCCATCGGCACCGGCATCGGGGGAGGGGTGGTTATCAATAACCAGCTTGTCCTCAACCAGGGCGGCACCGCCGGGGAACTTGGGCACATCGTTATCGATGTCAACGGCCCGCCTTGCGGCTGTGGTAACCACGGCTGCGTGGAAACCTTTGCGTCGGGCCCGGCTATCGCTGCCTTGGGGCTTAAGCGGGTGGTCCAGGGGCAGGCAACTGCCATCGGCGAAATGGCCGGATATGACCTGAATAAGATTACCCCACACCTCATCGCCAAGGCTGCCGAAGCTGGCGACCCGATTGCCCAGGAAATTTGGGAAACCGTTGGCGAATATATGGGTGTGGCCATTCTGAACGCGGCTCTGGTTGTAGGCCCTAAAAAAGTAGTCATTACCGGCGGCGTAGCTGCCGCGGGCGACCTGCTGCTCAAGCCCATCCGGCGAACCATGAAAGCGCGCATGACCGTGATGCCTGCTGACCAGATCGAAATTGTGCCCGGAGAATTGGGCGACGAAGCCGGCATAATCGGGATGGCTGTCTGGGCTTCAAAGTGCGGTAGTCTTGGCAGTTCTTAGGATTTTCCAGGCAAAATAATTTCATTTTACGGCAACAATTGTTAAAAACTTTGTACCAAGTCTCACGATTGGATTTTCTTAGCTTGCCAAGTGATATATTTGGGTCACTCTTAATAATATTGCTTAGAAATGGAGCTGTAGCTCCATTTTCTGAAAGGATCAATTACATGCTGGATTACGCCCTGTTTGCGGGGGGTTGTTTTTGGGGAGTGGAAGCTGCTTTCCGCGCCACACCTGGTGTTGCCTTTACCAAGGTTGGCTATGCCGGCGGAAGTACCGTCGACCCTACTTATAAAGACGTCTGCCGTGATCTGACTGGACATGCAGAGACTGTACTTGTGATTTACGATCCTGCTCAAATCAGCTATAAGGCCTTGCTTGAAACTTACTTCAGCATCAACGAAGGCAGCTGTGCCTGTGATGAAATGGGCAGTTTTGGCTCGCAATATCGCTCGATAATTTTCTTCAACAATGCAGAACAGAAGCAAATTGCGGAAGATTTAATTAATTTTCTCAATCGCTCCCATGTCTACGAAGCTCCCATTTCAACCGATTTAGTGCTTACCAAAAACTTCTATCTGGCTGAGGATTACCATCAGCAATATTATGAAAAACACGGCCTGGTAGACCAGGCTTGCTAAGACCTTAATCGGGAGCCAATTTGGCCCCCGATTTGCTTTATAATTCCAGTATGACTAATGAAATAAGCTTACACCCTGAAAAACGCATTGCCGTATTAATCGACGGCGACAATGCTCAATCCTCGTTGATGGAACAAATGGTCCTTGAAGCCAGCCGTTTTGGCAACGCCACCATCCGCCGTGTTTACGGCGATTGGACCACCGCCAGTATGAAATCCTGGAAAGATATTCTCAATTCTTTCGCTTTCCAACCCATCCAGCAGTTCCGCTACACAGTTGGCAAAAATGCCACAGATTCCGCCATGATTATCGATGCGATGGACATTCTGCATAAAGAGGAAGTAGACGGTTTTTGCCTGGTTTCAAGCGACAGCGATTACACCCGCCTGGCCACCCGCATCCGCGAAAGCGGCAAGCAGGTTGTGGGCATTGGCCGCCGCCTGACCCCTAAAGCCTTCGTTTCCGCCTGTGACGTCTTTATTTACACCGAAAATCTGGAAAAACCTGAAAAGCAGAAAACGAAGGCTGCAGAGAAGCAACCAAAAACGGCAGTGATGTCGGACCAGGACCGCGAGTTGGTGGACCACATCAATCAAGCCATCGACGTGGTAGGTACAGATGAAGATAACTGGTGCGCACTGTCTGAGGTGGGTACGGCACTTCGGCGGATTGACCCCAGCTTTGACCCCCGCACTTATGGTTCCCGCCAGCTGGCTACCCTTGTGCGCGCAAAAAGTGAATTCTTCGAGCTTAAAAAAGTACCCGGCAAATCCATTATTCTCATCCGCTCAAAGACTCAAGATTAAGCACTTTTCTCAAGCAAGTCTTTCCAGATGTTTGTTCCAGCCACCTATGAAATTAGGCGGTCCGTGTCAAGTCAAAAGATAATGTTACCGAAGAGGTCTTGACAATTCCCTCAGATACCTGTACAGTATATCTGTACCTTTGGAGGGCATATGACAATTCACACAACTTATACCAGCGCGCGCTCTTCGCTGGCTTCACTACTCAATAAGGTGACTGACCAACGCGAGGTCGTCATCGTTTCCCGCCGCGGCAAGGAAGATGTTGCCTTGATCGCCAGCTCCGAACTGGAAAGCCTTCTTGAAACAGCCTATTTGTTGCGTTCCCCGGCGAATGCCAAGCGTCTGACTTCTGCGTTGACGAGAGCACTTTCCGATTCTGAGGTTCCAATGACATTGCAGGTATTGCGGGAAAAAGTGAATCCCGCCAATGGCTAGCCGATCATTAATTTTTCAACCTGAATTTCTGGAAGATCTAACCTTCTGGGTGGAAAACGATCGCAAAGTAGCTTTACGCTGCCTCAAGATCATTGAGGCAATTTCAAGAGATCCTTTTGAGGGCATTGCCAAACCAGAACCTTTGCGTTATCTCTACGAAGGGTGTTGGTCACGCAGACTCACACAGGAACATCGCATTGTCTATCTGGTCAGAGAGAAGGCCATTGATTTTCTACAATGCTGTTACCACTATCAATAATCTTATGTTGTAAAAAAATTCAATAGTCTAATCGTTCGCCGGGTAACCGGTAATCTCCTGAATTTCATCGTACAGCCCATGCAGACAGCCATACATTTTCAGATAGACCCGTTCGTAAAGATCGTTGTAGAGGCGCGCATTGGCAGGGATGGGCTCAAAAGTGTCCGAAATCCGGGTCATTTCCTTAACGGCGATCTCAAAATTCGGGTGGAAGCCCAAGCCAACAGCCAAGTCCATGGCGGCGCCCAAGCCGGAGGTCTCATAAACATGCGGCCTGGAAGCCGGCAGGTTGAAGATATCCGCGGTCAACTGCATTGCCCCAGCCGATTGCGACCCACCCCCGGCAGCGCGCACTTCCGAAATGGGCACGTGGCTGCGTTTGGTAGTGCGGTCGGCACCATCCCGAAGCGCATAAGCCAATCCTTCCAGAATTGAACGATATAAATGCGCCCGGGTGTGCACATCCCCAAAGCCAATGATGGCCCCTTTGGCTTCAGGCCCGGGGATCTTTAAGCCAGGTGACCAGTAAGGCTGCAGCATGAGTCCATTACAGCCTGGGGGAGCAGACCTTATAAGGTCGTCAAACAATTCCTCAGCTGGTACCCCGCGTTGGGCTGACAACCGTTCTTCGCTCAGCCCAAACTCGCGTTTAAACCACGAAACCATCCAGAAACCGCGGTAGATCTGTACTTCCATGGAATAATACCCGGGCACGGCAGAGGGGTAGGGCGGCACCATGGGAATGACTTCCACGTATTTCTTGTGGGTGGTGTTGATGGTGGCGGCAGTGCCAAAGGACAGGCAGGCAATCTGCGGTTCCAGGCAGCCTGCGCCGATCACTTCGCAAGCCTTATCAGCCGCAGCCGCGATGATGGGCAAGCCTTCACGCAGACCAGTCGCGGCAGCTGCTTCACGGGTAACATGCCCAATCAGACCGGTTGGGGGCACCAATTCGGGCAGCATTTCGGGTTTTACTGGAAGAATTTGCCACTTCCAATCCGATTTACCTGCCCAGTCCAGTTTTTTATAGTCAAAGGGAATGTAAGCAACCTGGGATCCAACGGAATCTTTATACTCCCCGGAGAGTCGGTAAATCAGATACCCAGAGAGCAAGACGTATTTATGGGTTTTAGCCAATACTTCGGGCTGGTACCTGGCAATCCAATTCAGCTCAGCCTCGGCCTGGAAGTAGCGGATGGTTTCGGTTACACCAGCTACTTTGAAGAGCAATCCCCAAATGCCGCCCAGCATGGGCAGCCCGGGTGTGCGGCGTTGGTCCAGCCAGATGATCGCCGGCCGCAGGGGTTTACCATCTTTATCCAAATTGATTATGGTAGAGCGCTGGGTGGTTACCGATACCCCTGCGATGGCATCCTTATAAACCCCAGGCTCCAGCCAAAGCAGGTTTAGAGCCTGGCAAACGGCTTCCCAGAACTTTTCAGGGTCCTGCTCTGCGAATCCGGGTTCGGACGAGGTGTAGGGTTCAATTGGCACCCTCGCCTTGGCAATCTGCTTGCCTTGCAAGTCAAAAATAATTGCCCGCACAGACTGCGTGCCATTGTCAATTGCCAATAATTGGTCTGCGGCCATTTAGCCCTCCAGATCCTTGCTCCATTCACGGTTAGCTTGCGCCGGGCTCATGTCCAGCCCTAAAGTGCCGCCTGGATTCATGATGTTACGCGGGTCAAAGTGTTTTTTGAGCGCGCGGATTACATCCATCTGTTGCTTGCCGATTTGCTCTTCCAACCAGGGCGCGGTTTGTTTTCCAACACCATGGTGATGACTGATGGAGGCTCCTGACTTGGTGATGGCATCGATGATGCCGTACTGCAGGTCAAGGTACTCGCGGATGGTATCCATTTTGGCGATAAAGATAAAGTAAAGGTTGGCCCCTTGCGGATAAGCATGTGAAATATGCGTCATGCAAATGGTGTGCGGGCGCTGTTTGATAAAGGCGTGCACCTTTTTGTGCACTTCCGGCATTTGCGACCAGGTGACGCCGCACTCCAGCGTGTCAATCAGAACGCCAAAATCCATCAAATCTTCGCGCATGTAGGGGTCAGTGAAACGGCCCTTCTCCCAGGCTTCGGTGACCTTGGCAAAGGTAAGTTCAAAGGCCCCGTATTGCTTACAGATGCGGCGAATTTTGTGGTCGATGTTGATTGAGAACCCCAGTTCGCCATCTGTAAAGCCCAACATCAGGCATTTTTGCATGGGCTTATAGCCCATTTTTTGCAAGATGGCATCCGCGGGTGAGTCGGCGATGTGATAAAGGTGCATCATCACATCGGTTTCTTCCGGGTCAGAAATCCTGAAAACGGAAGGGAAGCCAAACTCGCCCTGCATCACCTCACGGCTGGCAGCCATGGCATCTTCCCAATTCTTGAACATATAGCTGAATTTCTTTCGGTTCTCAGGCATCAGGCGGCTTAAACGCAGGGTTACTTCAGTCAGCACCCCAAAGCTGCCTTCGCTGCCCATCATCACCTGGTCGAAATCCGGCCCAGTGGCTGCGGCCGGCTGTGGACAGGTCTGCAAAGTGCCGATGGGGGTCACGTATTGTTGAGCGATGACCAAATTCTCAATTTTGCCGTAGTAGGTGGAGTTTTGCCCGGCTCCGCGGGTAACCACCCAGCCGCCTACGCTGGAATATTCAAAGGACTGCGGGAAATGCCCCAGGGTATATTTGCGTTTGGCGCCCAATTCTTTTGGCGCGTGGTTCAGAATGTGTTCGAGGGAAGGGCCAGACATGCCGGCTTGCACGGTGATAGTTTGGTCAATTTCATTGAAATTGACCACCTTGGTCATGTGCCGGCTCATATCCAGGCTGATGCTGCCGCCAAGGGTGGCTTCCATTCCGCGGGTCACCGTGGAACCACCGCCGAAGATGTAAACAGGGATGTGGTTCTCATTCGCGTAGGCAACTATTTTACGCACATCTTCGGTATTGCGGGGGGCTACCACCGCGTCAGCGATATTCTCAATTAACTTGCGGCGCAGCCTTAGCGCGTCCAGCATGCCTTTTCCGTAGGAGCGCTTGATACGTTCGTAAGTATCCGTGTGCACGTTTTCAGCGCCGACAATTTTGATCAGGGCTGCCAAATGTTCAGGGTGAAGCTTGCAGGGCACCGTGTCTTCAATTTTTTCCAGCGAGAGGTTGCTGGCTTTGCTTAACCGGGCTTCGTCCAGGCCAAACTCGTCCATGACCAACTTGACCAGGCCGCTGTTGGGGTGCTTGATGCCTTCCGGATCGCCCCACTTGAGCAGAGAGCGGTAGCTGCCATCCGGCGTACGCTCTTCATACCAGCCTGGAACAAATTTACTTTTTTCTGCCATGACTATCCTTTCTGAGCACCTCGCGGGTGAGGGCTGTAATAGCTTTGGTAGATATTATTATACCTTTCTGCTTCCTTTTGCCAGCGCTGCTCATCCCAGCCGAGGTTTTCCTGAACCACAGCCTTGACGCGCGGCAACTCGGCCCTGCCACCCTCTGGCAAGAGCAGCCCCAAACGAACCCGTCTGAGCAGTAGGTCATCCAGGTGTTCCACATATCCGGTTTGGGCTGCAAACCTTATTTCAGCCCAGACATTTGGCAGGTTGGCGATGTGCTCTAATTCAGGCGTTGCACTGGTGGAAATCATCCCGGACAGTTCATCCCCGTAACGGCCGCTCAGGTAGCGGAAACTGAGTTCATCGATACTACCCGAGCTGGTGTATTCGGGTAAAGCTTTGAACCAGGCCCCCATGGGTCTTGTCTTTCTGCCCAAGGCGCGCTCAATTGCGGCCATCGTATCCTCGGCCATGACCCGGAAAATCGTGAGCTTGCCCCCAGTAATGGTAATCAGTCCGTTTTCTTCAAACACAGCATGCCGACGTGATTCCCCTGAAGGGTTTCCCGCCCCGCCGTGGATAATGGGCCTGACCCCCGCGAAGCTGGAAAGGATGTCTTCTGGTTTTAGCTGCACACTGGGGAAGCTGGCATTGGCTGCTTCAAGGATGTAGGCAGTTTCTTGCTCGGTGCAGTAAGGCTCCTGGCCTTCGAACCCTGCCTTGTGGTCAAGGTCGGTGGTGCCGATGATGGTTGTGCCTTCCCAGGGAATGGCGAACATAGCCCGGTGGTCTCTTGGGTGCATGATAGTCACCGCTGTGGATATGGGTAGGCTTTGACGCTGGAAAATTAAATGCGAACCCCGCAGCGGGCGCATCCGCCCTTCACCGCCAACCTGTGCGCGCAACTCATCGCTCCAAGGACCGGTGGCATTGACCACTACGCTGGACTGCAGCTCAAGGCTTCCCAGGCCTTGCCCGGATTGATCTTCTACCCTTACACCGCATACCTGACTGTCAGCGGTCTTCAGAACAGCAGTCGCCCGGCAATAATTAAGAGCAGTGCCGCCATCGCGTATGCTTTCACGAATCAGGCGGTTTACCAAAATGCTGTCATCCACGGCAGCATCGTAATAGAGAAAGGCGCCTGTCAGCCAATTGCTCTGCATTTCAGGCACCATTTGTAATGCTTCCTGCCGTGAGACCTCCCGATGCGCCCATTTTGGGGCCATCGCGTCGTAGATAGTGACACCCAACGCGAATCCTGAACGCATGCCTCTTCTGGCCGAATATGGCAGCACGAAACGCAGAGGACTGACGAGTTCGGGGGCATTTTTGAGCAGCCATTCCCGCTCGCGCACGGATTCGCGAGTGATATCCCACTGCTTGTTTTTGAGATATCTGAACCCGCCATGAACCAATTTTGATGACCGGCTGGAAGTGCCGCTTGAAAAGTCATTTGCCTCGACCAATAGGGTTTCCAAACCACCACAGACGGCCCTACGCAGCAGACCAGCCCCGGTGATGCCACCGCCGATAATGATCAGATCCCATGGTTTGTTGAGCGATTGCCAGGTTGATTTTCTCCAATTAACTTCCATGGCTTATCTCTCTTTATCCAGGCTTTCAGACCAGATGCGGATGCTGCGCAGCATGACAGCCCGCGTGATGGCTTCCAATTGGTCGCAGTCACCATGCCTGGCTGCTTCCAGGCTGGAGCGGTAAAATTCGCGCGAGACCTCCCTGGCTGAGGGGCTATTGAAGTACAGAAGCCCGCCCTGGATAGACATCTTGCGAAAGTTGTTCAGCAGCAGGGGGTAGACCAGGTTGTCTGAGAGCCTTGCCAACTGTTGATGCATGGCCTGATCGGCTTGCGCGTAGGCAAGTGGGCTGTCTTCCAGATCCTGCAGAGAGGCAAAAAGGTTGGTTGTTTCCTGTGGATGCAAGCTCAGAGCGCGTTTTGTGTAAAGTGGCGCAATGGCTGCCCGCACATGCAGCAGGTCGGGGATGAAAGATTCCGGCAATTTGTCAGGCCGATCAGATAAGGCCTTGAGGATCAACAAGTTGCCTTCCTGCCAGTAATCGCAGACCCTGGTAGACTTGCCTTGATGGATTTCAATCCAACCATCCCGCGAGAGCCTTTGCAATGCTTCGCGCAGCGTTGGGCGGGTCACACCCAGTTGGGTGGCCAGGTCGCGCTCAGGAGGCAGGACTGAGTTGATGGGGAAGATGCCATCCAGGATGGCATCCAGCAGGCGGTTTTCCGCCAGATCCGCTGGTTTGGGAAAGGTCGTCCATTCAGGCATTAGTCTCCTTCCTGGTATTGGTAAGAGGTCATACCAGTTAATTGGATTCTACTGCGGGTTGTGGGATACGTAAATCCTTATCATTGATTTTGCTAATGCAAAAATAAAATTGGGTAATTGACCGTTAATTTAGACACAGCATTTTAAAAAAAGAAACTGCAGATGAAGCAGTTTCTTTAGGCGGGGAAGGAGAGATTCGAACTCTCGGTTGAGTTTTATCCCAACAACCACTTAGCAGGCGGCCCCAATCGTCCACTCTGGCACCTCCCCGAGTTCTTGTTCCGTTGTTTCCCCTGCCAGTTTCAGG
>WOZB01000016.1:0-8232 GCA_011620445.1 Anaerolineaceae bacterium
GTCCGAGCAATCTGTTTACAAGGCGACCATCGAACGCTTTAAAGCAGTCTGCCCCACTGTAACAGTCAACTACACCCCCATCCCTGCTGATTTCCAGACCAAGCTCAAGGCCCAAATGGCTGGCGGTACGGCTCCGGATGTCTTCTATGTGGATGACCAACTGATGACCGCCTTTGCTCCTACCGAGCAAATCATGGCCCTGGATGATTTTATGGCCCAGGCCAACGTAACCAAAGAGGATTTCATCCCCTCTCTGCTCACCATCTTCACGCAGAACGGCAAAACCTATGCTCTGCCAAAAGACTGGGGCACCCTTGGTTTAGTGTACTTACCTGAGGTGTTCACGGAACTTGGAATTGAAGAACCAACCGAGGCATGGACCTGGGAAGATTTGCGTGTTGCAGCCAAGAAGATTTCTGAAAGCGGCAAGTATGGCGGCTTCTGCATGGGTCCTGACTGGGCACGCTTCTCTCCCTTTGCCACTTCTTACGGCAATGCTTTTGTAAGCAAGGACCTCACGACAGCCACCCTGGACACGCCTGAAGTTTTGGCAGCCGCTCAATTCGTTGCCGACATGTTCGCTGAGAAAAGTTTGGTTCGCGCAGCAGACGTGAGCGCTGGCTGGTGCGGTGAAGCTATCGGTAAAAAATTGGTCGGTATGACCACTGAAGGTGGCTGGATGGTCAACTTCATGAAGACAACCTTCGGTGATGTTGAGTGGAAAGCGGTCCCGATCCCTTCCGGACCCAAAAACCGCAGCGATATCATCTTCACCAATGGTATCGGCGTGAATGCCTTCAGCAAGTTCCCCAAGGCATCCGCTGCTTTCGTGCTCTACGCCACCGGGCGTGAAAACCAGGCTGAGATTGTGAAGACTGGTTTTGCTTACAGCACCCATCCTGACCAGGCTGACTTGATCGTTGACCCCAACGATAAGGCTATTGCCCAAGGTGGTTTACTGCCCGATACAATCGTTGCTTACTGGGGTCCAAACACAGGCAAGATCAACGATGCCGTTTCTCAGGCTCTAGACCGTGTATTCCTGGGTGACCAGGACGTGGCAACAGCTTTCGCCCAAGCGCAAGCTGAAGCCCAGTCCGCTCTGGATAGCCAATAGTTAATCGCTTTTGCATGTACACTTGGGTACTCCGAAATTTCGGAGTACCCAGGTACTCGTTCACAGGCTTAAGAAAGCTCGGAGGTTCCTGAGATGCAAGCAGACACTCGCAAGCCTAAACAGTTCCATGCCCTTCCTTCCATAATTACCTTTGTGTCCATTTTTGTTGTCTTGTTAATCATCGCCGTTCTGAATGCCCCAACCATGGGTGGGCCGAAGGTGATGAACTCGATCACTGTTTTCTTCGAGGAAGTAAGAGCTACAGCCTTGCCATTCCTGGCTGTAATTGCAGTTGCGGCAGCCGTAATTGGATTTGTAGCTGCCCGTATGATCAACAAAGTCTGGGGTAATGCACGTTTACGCCGCGAGACACTGACAGGATTTGCTTTTTTAGCTCCTTACTTAATTGTTACCCTCACTTTTACCATCGGTGTCGTCCTATTCGCGTTTTACATCTCATTCCATGACTATGACATCTTCACCCGCCCAGTTTGGGTTGGTTTTTCCAATTACGCGGATGCTTTCAAGGGTTTTAGCGATTCAACTAAACGAGATTTCTTGCAGGCACTCTATAACGTGTTCTGGTATTCGATTCTGGTAGTTCCCATCCAGACGTTTTTGGCCATTCAAATGGCAGTTCTTTTGAATAAGCCCATGAAGGGCAAACAGATTTTCCGCACCATCTTTTATGCCCCCAGTGTGACTTCATCAGTGGTAATCACCCTGATTTTTGTCTGGCTCTACCTGAAAGGCGGTTACATCAATGCGCTTTTCAGCTCCCTCTGGGGTTTATTTGGCGCAAAATGGACAACCGTCAACTGGTTGGGTGACCCTCGCGGTCTCATCCAGATGATCGTAGAAGCATTTGGCGGAAATATCCCATCCACGCAGTGGTTCCTCCGCGGCCCCAGCGTCGCCTGGATGGCCATTATGGTGCAGAATATCTTCACCACCGTTCCCACCTTCATGATTATGTTCCTGGCCGCTCTGCAGGATATCAACCCTGCACTTTATGAAGCTGCCAGCATTGAAGGGGCCTCCCCACGTCAAATGCACAACAAAATTACGCTGCCAATGCTCAAGCCAATCATTTCCCTGGTGGTTGTGCTGGGCACCATTGGTACTCTGCAGGTCTTCGACCAGGTTTATCTGGCTACGAAGGGCGGCCCACTTAAGACGTCGTTGACACCGGTATTCCTCATTTACCAGGAGGCATTGGGCATCAACGGTCCAATCCATATGGGCTACGCATCTGCTTTGGCTTTCATTCTGGCCGTGATCATCTTCATCTTTACCTTCATTCAGCGCCGCGGCATTGAAAAAGGCACCGAGAGATACTAAGGGAGAGCGCCATGACAACACAAACGAAAGCCTTGGATTTTGGTAAGCAAGCCAATAAAGAAGCCCGGCAAAAGAAAGCCATTTCTTTAGTCTTGCGCTACATCGTGCTGGTCTTGATCGGGTTAGTAATGCTCGCTCCTTTTATATTGGCAACCTTGGGAACTTTCAAAACCGACATTGAGATTATCGCTTTTCCGCCTAAATTTTTTCCATCAACCTGGCACTTCGAAAACTGGGTAAAAGTCTGGAATACCGATGTTGGTCAGGGCGGTACTTTTCCGCGCTGGCTGTTGAATACAACCTTCTTAGCGGTGACGATCGCATTCAGCCAGGTCATCTTTGGATCCATGGCAGCTTACGCTTTTGCCCGCTTGAGCTTTCCGGGGCGCGATGCCATCTTCAACTTCATGCTGGGGACGATGATGATCCCCGGTGCTGTAACGCTGATTCCGGCATACGTGCTGATGACTAAATTGCATCTTATCAACACTTATTGGTCCCTGATTTTGCCTGGACTTGTAGGAGCAGGCAGCATCTTTACGCTCACCCAATTCTTCAAGTCCATCCCACGTGATATGGAAGAAGCGGCTTTTATTGACGGTGCTTCGCATCTGCAAACGTTTAGAACAGTCATCCTGCCGCTGGCTCGTCCCGCGATCCTGACTGTCTTGATCCTGCAGTTCCAGTCCATGTGGAATGCCTTCCTGCAACCGCTGCTCTACCTGAATTCCCCGGATAAGTATGTGCTGAACGTTGCCCTGAGTATCTTCCAACAGCAGTACAAAGCCCAATGGAATTACACCCTGGTGGGTGCCATGTTCAATGCTATTCCGGTGCTCATCCTCTTCTTCATCTTCAGCCGCTACTACATTGAAGGGGTTGCGTACGCAGGAATTAAGGGATAGCTGCTAGTGAAAAATTTACGCGCTGTGCTCTCCCTCTTCGGGAGGGCTATTGCCCTCATTTGGCAGGACCTTTGGACGACCATGGTAGTTGATGCCCTTTGGCTGCTCTCAAATATTTTGATTATTCCGGGCCCGCCGGCCACGCATGCCTTGACAGCCTACTGTAATGGCATCGCTGCTGGCGAGCCCCTGGATCACCTGGATTACTGGCGATATTTCAAGAAATCCTGGGGCGTTGGCTGGAAGTGGGGAGCTTTCAACTTGCTGGTTCTGGCTTTTCTAACTGGCGATTTCTACATTACCAGCCAGGCACAGGATTTTCCGGGCAGAAAGCTCCTGCTGGGCATTTATTTAGCCCTGGGCATTATCTGGTTGGTCCTGCAATTATTTGCGTTGCCCTTCCTTTATGAACAAAAAACCATGCATTTGCGGCAAGCCTGGCGGAACAGCCAGGTAATGTTGGCTGGCAACCCTGGTTTCATGCTGATCCTGCTGCTCGGTCTGGCCTTGATCCTGCTCGTTGGGATACCGCTATTTGCGCTCACAATTTTCTTCGGTCCGGTGTTTACCAGTTTGGTGGCAAACCTGGCGGTCAAGGATAGAATTAGCCGTTCAAAGATGAATAAAGGAAAAATTCAAATTGAGGAATTAATCGATGTTACTTAATCGCCACCCATCCAACCCAATCCTGCTGCCCGATCCGCAATCCGATTGGGAAACGTACAACGTTTTCAACCCATCAGTGATTTACGCGAACGGCTTGTTCCACATGCATTATCGGGCCCAGGGCTTGGATTGGCTAAGCCGTATTGGTTACGCCGTGAGCGCTGATGGCATCCATTGGAACCGCTTCAGCCGGCCGGTACTTTCACCTGAATCGGAAGAAGATGCCCGTGGTATTGAAGACCCGCGAGTGACAGAAATTGACGGCACGTATTACATGACTTATACCGCGTACGGCAACACCTTTGAAGGCCCTGGCCAGCCTACCTATTTTGGCGGCGGCGTCATGCCCATGATCGCCAAAAGCACAAACCTGATTACCTGGGAAAAGGTCGGCCCGATTGTGCGCGGCGAAGACAACAAAGACCATTTGCTCTTTCCCTGCAAGAAAAACGGCAAGTATATGGCCTTCCACCGGCGCCCGCCCCAGGTGTGGATTGCTTATTCAGATGATTTGTTGACCTGGCCGCTGGACGAAATGAAGCCGGTTTTCGCGCCGCGCCCTGATAACGGCTGGGATTCCTTCCGGGTGGGCAGCGGCGGCGTGCCGATTAAAACTGAAGAAGGCTGGCTGATGATTTACCACGCCTACGACCCTGACCACGTCTACCGTCTGGGGGCCTGCCTCTTGGATTTGGATGACCCTTCCAAGGTCATCAACCGCCCAAAACCCTTCATCATGGAACCCAAAGAACTTTGGGAGCTGCGCGGTGATGTGCCAAATGTCGTCTTTGCCAGCGCGAACTTGCGGGTGAAAAACCAGGTTTACGTCTATTACGGTGGTGCTGACCACGTGGTTGGTTTGGCCACCGCGGACTATCACGAATTGTTGGATTTTGCCCGGAACGGGTAATCCACAGGAGATTAGTGTGACTGACCATAACTGGATGGTGGTTGAGGAAGGTTTTGACCCGGAGCGGGTGGCTCATTTCGAAACTGTTTTTACCCAGGGCAACGGCTTTTTAGGTACCCGAGGTAGTTTTGAGGAATATTACCCGGGCAAACACAACAGCACATTTGCGCACGGGGTCTTCGATGATGTGCCGATCTTTTTCAAGGAATTGGCAAATCTACCGGACTGGACCGAACTGTTTGTGGACCTTGACGGTGAAACTTTTTCACTTGTCAGCGGAGAATTGCTTGGTTACAGGCGCTGCCTGAGCCTGAGAGATGGCTTGCTTGTGCGGGAACTGCGCTGGAAAAGCCCCCAGGGAAAAATAAGCAGCCTGGTCTTTTCACGTTTTATCAGCCGAGCGAACGAGCGTCTCTGCCTGCAGAAAGTGGAGATAACTCCTGAGAACTACGCTGGCAAGCTACTTGTGCGGGCTGGGCTGGATGGGGGTGCCAGTAATCTTGACCTCAAACACTGGGATTGGCTGAATCAGCGCCAGCAAGCTAAGACTTTCACGCTTGAACTGAAAACCAAAGGCTCCGGCATTAAGCTCGAAATGTCACAAATCTTGTGCTGCAGCGATAAGAATGCTGCGCATAGTTATTGGAATACCTTCAATCACCCTACCCAAGCTATCGAAAAAGTTTTGAAAGAGCATGAAAAGTTCACCGTCTGGAAAGCAGTGGAAATTAAGGTAGCTCCATTCGAACAAGAGTCGCCTGCCGGCAAGCCAATCAATCTGGATGAGGTGCAGTGGGATGCCCAGTTGGCGGCTCACCGTAAGCTCTGGCAGGAAGACTGGCAGCGTTCAGACATCATCATTGAAGGCGATGATGAAACCCAGCTGGCCATGCGTGCCAGCATCTATCACTTGTTGATCGCGGGCCCCAGGCATTCTGAGCGCGTGAACATCGGGGCTAAGACCCTGAGCGGGCAGGGGTATCGCGGCCACACCTTCTGGGATACCGAAATTTTCATGCTGCCCTTCTTCACTTATACCAATCCTCAAATTGCCCGCAATTTGCTTTCATACCGCTACCATAATCTTCCTGGCGCGTTGGAAAAAGCTTCCAAAAACGGTTTCGAAGGCGCGCAATACCCCTGGGAAAGCGCCGCGGACGGAAGGGAGGTAACCCCAGTCTGGGTGCCATACCATAAGGACCCCTCTCAGATGGTACGTATTTGGTGCGGTGATGTTGAGATCCACATTTCCAGCGACATTGCCTATGCGGTGCTGCAGTACTGGAAAGCAACCGGTGATGAACGTTTTATGGTAGACCGGGGTGCAGAAATTGTGCTGCAAACCGCCCGTTTCTGGGCGAGCCGCCTGGAATGGAACAGTCAAACTCAGCAGTACGAAATCAACAATGTCATCGGTCCGGATGAAAACCACGACCGCATCGATAACAACGCCTATACCAATTACATGGTGCGTTGGCACCTCAGAACCGCCGTGGGCATTTTTGCGTGGCTGAAGACGCAGCACCCGGCTGAATTTAAATCCCTGGCCGAGCGGCTGTCTTTATCAGATGAGCAGGTTGCAGAATGGGCAGACAAGGCTGAAAAGATATTCCTGGCTTTCGATGAAAAAACAGGCCTGATAGAACAATTTGACGGCTACTTTAACCTGAAAACCCTGGATATGCGGGATTTTGCGGGACGCACGGACTCGATTCAGAGCATTTTAGGGGTTGAAGAAGCTGCCCAAACCCAAACGCTCAAACAGCCGGATGTGTTGATGCTGATGTATCTGCACCCCGAATTGTTTGACCCTGAAATCCAAAAAATCAATTTTGATTACTACACCCCGCGGACGGATCTGGAGTATGGCTCGTCTTTGGGGCCCTCCATTCAAGCCATTATGGCTGCTCGTCTGGGGGAAATGCAAAATGCTTATGAGAATTTCGTGCGGGCAGCCCAGGCAGACCTCAAGGATGTGCGTGGAAATGCCAGGGACGGCATTCATGGGGCTTCTGCGGGCGGTCTTTGGCAGGCGGCAGTCTTCGGTTTTGCAGGGCTGAAAATTGGAGAGCAAGCCTGGAGCATTGACCCAAAACTTCCGCAAGGCTGGAAGCGTTTAGCTTTCAAGTTCTGGTATCATGGTAAAGAAGAAAGCATAGATATCCGCGCGGAGGGTAAAAGATGATAGAAGCATTTCTTTTTGATCTGGACGGCGTATTAACCGATACCTCGGAATTTCACTTTCTGGGCTGGAAACACCTGGCAGAAGATTTAGGTCTACCCTTTTCGCGGGAAGATAATGAAGCCTTGCGCGGTGTCTCTCGGCGGGAGTCACTGGCACTCTTGCTCAAAGGCAAGGCAGTCAGCGATGAGGAAGCCCAGCAATATATGGACCGCAAAAATGGCTACTATCTGGAACTGGTTAGGCAGATGACGCCGGCCAATTTGCTGCCCGGAGCGCGGGAAATCCTGGAAGAGCTGGCATCCATGGGTTTGAAGCGCGCCATCGTCTCCTCCAGTAAGAATACACACCTGGTGCTTGAGCGTCTGCAAATTGGCGGCCTGGTGGACGGGGTGGTGGACGGGAATGCCCCTGCACGATCAAAGCCTTTCCCGGATCTTTTTATCTTGGGAGCTGCCCTATTTGCTCTGCCGGCATCACAATGCCTTGTCGTTGAAGATGCCACTGCTGGTGTTGAAGCTGCTCATGCAGCGGGGATGAAGGCCGTCGGTCTTGGACCCTTCGAGCGGGTTGGCATGGCCGATTTGGTTTTGCCCTCCCTGGAAGGCCACAGCGCCAAGGAGATTTTGGCAGCGCTGGGAGAGTACGCACCGGGTTAGAAAAACGTTAGGCCAGAAAAATTGTACAAAGACTGGAAGGTTGTTTTGTAGGGGTGATTCGAGCATCTTTGCGAGGCTCACCCGCTTTTTACTTTTTCTCGTGAAGGTACTGTAGTCGAACAAATCCGGGTAGACTTTGCAAGAACGGCTCAGGTTGCCCTTACGCGAGACAAATTAGAATTGAAACAACGCATGTATCATTGGGAGGGGTAAAAACCCTTCTGGGTTTTGTAGTTCTCTTTGAATTGGTTAACGCATTTCCAGTCATTAGATGAAAAAATGGAACAATAAAAAATACCGGAACGCTTTTCAGCGTTCCCTACGATTTACAGGAAACTGCCTCCGTCCGAAAATTAGACACTTTGGCTAAGCCACCCAAATTTCGTGTGTTAAAAAATGGCCAGTAGAATATGTTTGATCAGATTTATTTCCGAGAGAATGGACTTTTGCCG
>WOZB01000016.1:8332-9506 GCA_011620445.1 Anaerolineaceae bacterium
GTGAAAACCCTTCCGGATTTTGTTTGATGTTTCCAATTTGGAATTTACTAAAGTAATGTTTGAAATAAAGCACAATGAATACCGGAACGTTTCTGCGCGTTCCTTGCGAAGGAAAAAGATAAAATTTGATTAGGTCTGGTAAGCCAAATTTGATATTATTTGCGGAAGGCTGACACGGAAGGCTGAAAAGGAAGGCTGAAACACGGAAGGCTGAAAAGCCTTCCGGCATTTAATCTGTGATGTACTTTCTGAATCAAACACAAGCAAAACTGGGTCTTTAGATTCTTGGCATATTGCCTGGAAAAACGAAGGGTTGGATATTCTCATCCAACCCTTCGTTTTAATTAGCATTTTTTATTCCTAAATCGCTTATTCCACGTTCGCGTCCAGCCATAGGATGGCTTTGATTAGAATTTTCAAGCTCTGGAAATATTCTTCCAGGTTGATAGCCTCATTGGGCTGATGCACACCGCCGTGCCCTGGTGGGAAGAAATCCGGTCGGGGCATATCGCCATCCAAACCGAAGCCATAGGCATTAGGTAACCTGCGGGCATAAGTGCCGCCCCCCATGGTGTAGGGTTCCAATTTTGTGCCTTTGACTTCATTGACGATCTCGGTCAATTTGCTGATCAGCGGCGCATGGGGGTCTTTGGGAAGGGCATCGTCAAACCTGAGCACTTCGATTTCCAGCCCATGTTCCTGGTAAAAAGCTTTCAACCGGTCCGATATTTCCTGGGCTTTGGTAGAGGCCGGGAAGCGGATATCAAAAGTAAGGAAGAGGTTGCGCCCTTCCACATGGGCAATGCTGCAGGCGTGGCTGGTATCGCCGAGGTCGGGGTCAACCCGGTTGACCCCCGCGGCTACGCCGTGTTTATCCCCGGCCAGGGTCTGAACCAGCTCCATAACCTTGATGCCCTCGTCGTTTAGCAGATCAGTAGCCAGCAGCTCCTCAGCCAACTTGGCGATTGCATTCACACCCTGATCAGGCAAGGAAGCATGCGCGCTAAGGCCTTTGGCGGCCAATCTGGTGGCAGGCAGGCTGCTAAAATTGGCCGGATCTTTTTCGAATTCAGCTTTATAGATGATGAAAGCTTCAGCGTCGCCTGGAATAATATTAGGAACAGTCCCGGCATTCAAGGAGAGGATGTTGGTTTTGGATAGATCAAAACGCACC
>WOZB01000182.1:0-4566 GCA_011620445.1 Anaerolineaceae bacterium
TTGGGAACCCACCTAGGGTTACTATGAACTATGAGCCTTTTTGGGGGGGTTGGAAATCCACCCTACCGCTACCGCGCTGGAATGGGCAGGTCTTGCCTGTTAACCGCAAGTGAGAATTGTGGTAAAGCCCACCCATTTCAGGACCCTATATTATCTATGGCATGAATCCCAAGAATCTGTTTAGATTAACCCAGGTTTAAAAACAAAACCAATGGAGGATGTATGAACTATTCTGCAATTGTATCTAAAGCCTGGCAGTATGTCTGGAAGCATAAAATCTTATGGCTGTTTGCCCTTTTTGCGGGTTCAATCATCGGAGGTGCAACAGGCACATCATTCTGGACCATGGGCGGCTTCAGGGCCAATAATCAGGGTAATTTCTGGAAACGCATCCCTGATTCGCATACCTGGCCTAATGGCATTGAGACCTGGTTTAAATCGATCCCAGCCGAAACATGGATTTGGATCGGCATTGGAGCCTTTGCAGTTGCCCTGATCCTTGGCGCGCTCAGCCTGTTTATCGGCACGGCTGGCCGCGCTGGTCTGATCAAAGGCTTGTTGATGGCTGAAGATAAGCCGGAAGGCGGCCGGCTGACTTTCAATGAGGTTTGGCGGGGAATGAAGCCATACTATTGGAGATTGCTCTTGCTGCGCCTGTTCTTGGGCGTTGCGGGCTTCGTGCTTGGCATAACGATCGTGCTGATCGCCCTGTTCCTGACTGTCATCTCATTGGGCACGATCTTGTTGCTCTTAATCCCGCTTGCTTTGCTGATTATCCCAATCAAATGGCTGATCCAATCCCTGATCGTCCATGCAACTATTTCGCTGGTGGACGAAGATCTGGATATCTTCACCGCAATCAAACGTGGCTGGGAAGTAGTCAGTAAAAATATTTGGCCGATCTTGGTAATGATGCTCATCGTTGTGCTGATCGGCTTTGCGGCAGTAATCGCCAGCCTGATCCCGGTGGGCCTGGCATCGCTACCCTGGATTATTACCTTGGCCGCGGGTGGTGTAATCTCATCGGCGGGTTGGGTCGTCGGGGGCATCGGGATGGGGCTGGCAGTGCTTGTAACTTGCTTCATTGGCATGTGGGTGAACACCCTGGTGCACGGCATCTTCGTGGTGATGTTCCGCCAGTTGAAGGCCAAACAGACCAATCAGGTTCCAGCCTTAACCGAACCATTGCGCCCAACTGCAACTGAGCCAGTTAATCAGTCATAAAACAAAGAAGCAAATGTGGGTATGCAAGGAACGCCTTCCACCTAAAACGCGTCGATAATTTTGATAGAAAATGCCCGGAGATTTTTCTTCCGGGCTTTTTTAATTACATCTGTTCCCGAAATGATGCATGCCGAGGCAATATCCGAGCGCATCGTGATTTTGGGTAGAGAACCGGTCACAGATCCGGGCGATATCACCTTGGGAAGCAGTGGGAAGGAAATGCTGGCGATTGATAAGGGTATGGAACTGGAAGCAATAGAACTTTACGAGAGGATTATTGCGTACACCTCAAAGATAAATGATGAAACGACTAAACAATTGTTTCAGCACATCCTTGCTGATGAAAAATCTCACGAAAACTTTTCTCGGAATTGCCAGCCACGGAATACTAATCGGGGCTGCATCGAATAATTTCCTGCCCTGATAGAGCGCGCTTGAGGGTAATAGGGAAAAACAGGTTCCCCAAGGCACCTGGGCTCAGCATTATCCAGGCTTGGAGGAAAATTCCCCCAGATGCTTAATCAGAAGATTTTAAGCCTGTGCTCCAACACCGCCGCCACCAGGATGACACCCCAGATGGTGTGTGCCATTGCGAAGCGTTTGCGCTTTACCGGGTCTTTTTGGGCGCGCATCAGAAGCCCGGCCCCAGCCTGCAAAAGCAGAGCCAAGCCCGCCAATAATCCAGCTATTGGGATATATCCGAGGCTTGAGTATTGCAGAACAAAATGGGCAATAACGGTTGATACTGCCACAATTCCCACCAGGCGGTGATATTTATTTATGAATTGGAAAAGTTTCTTCACACCTTCAGGAATCGGCTTTCCCTGTAAACCAGGCAAGTTCAGAATGGTCTTTAGGATGAGACGCATGGCTAAAAAGACGATGCAAATCAGAGTAATCTCGCCGAAAATTCCACCAACTGTATTCATGATACCTCCAAGGTTTGTATTTGGTTCGTCAATAAATCAAGCAGAGCAGCCAAATCAGCACAGACCAGGTCTGGTTTGATTGGCGCAGTTTTCAAGTCTTCAAGTTTGGCCTCACCGGTAAGCACCAGGGCACTCATCGCGCCGGCATTGTGGGCAAGCTGAATATCCGTGTACAGCCGATCACCGACCATCAGGATTTCCGTGGTCTGCATGTGCCACTGGTCAGCCAATTGGCGGAGAATCTCAGCTGAGGGCTTGCCGATGACCGCCTGTGGAAGCCTGCCGGTGGAAGCCCGGATTAGCTCGATAAATGCCCCGGCATCGGGAAGATCACCGTGCGGGTCTGGATAGTTGATATCAGGATGCGTGGCGATGTAGGGCAAACCCCGGCGCACCTGCAGGCAGAAATTGGCCAATTTTGCGTAGGTGTTTTCCGTGTCATAGGCCAAGACGAGTAAATCGGGGGTTTCTTCATCCAAGTCAATCCCGGCTTGCCTGAAGCTTTTAGCCAGGCTGCGGGTGCCCATCAAGTTGACACGTTTGCCCGGATAATACTTGCGGAGGTATTGGATGGTGGCTTCCCCGGAGGTGTAAACCCGGCAATCCATCTTGCGCACGCCCATTTCGAGCAGCTTTTCTTGATAGTCCGTGTTGCTCCGGCTAGAATTGTTGGTCAAAAAGCTGAACTGGATCCCTTGCTCGTTGAAATAAGCCAGTAAATCCAGGCCGCCCGGCAGTAACTGGCCGCCCATGTAGAACGTGCCATCCATATCCAGAACGATACCTTTGATAGAATCCAATCGCTTCATACAAACGTTTAATAAATTCATACTAAAATGGTATTAATTGCTTTGACCACTAATTATAGTCGAAAGGAAAAAACAATGAAGACAATCACATATAACATCCCAGCGATGCACTGCAATCACTGCGTTATGCGCATCAAAAACAGCTTAATCGAACTTGACGGAGTACAGTTCGTAGAGGGCGATCTGAACAACAAGGCCGTAGAAGTTGAATTTGAGACCCCAGCCACAGAAGAGCTCATCCTGGAAAAATTAGAAGAAATCGGTTATCCCGCGGTTAAAGAAGAATAAACCCGAAGATGGAAAATCAACATCAGGTAACGCTCCCAATCCTGGGAATGACATGCGCCAACTGTGTCGCCACAGTTGAGAAAAGCCTGTCAAAAACAGAGGGCGTGCAGGAAGCCCAGGTAAACCTTTCGTCCGAGCGGGCGATGGTGCGTTTTAACCCGGATAAGGCCAGCGTGGCCGACCTGGTCAAGCACATCCAGGATGCCGGCTACGAAGTTGCGGTTGGCGATGCCAGCCTGCAGCTGGAAGGCTCGATAGACCCCACCGACGCCCTGACTCTGGAGAAATCGCTAAACCAGATTGAGGGCGTTATCTACGCGCAGGTAAATCCCGCAAACGGCAAACTAACCGTTCGTTACATCCCGACCATCGTCAGCCAAAACGAGCTGCGCCAGAGTGTCCGTAAAAGCGGCAATAAACTGGTGGAGCTGACTGGGGAAAATGTTGAAGACCCTGAAGCAGCTGCACGGGCAAATGAAATCGCTCATCAGCGCAAGCTGCTTAATATTGGGCTCATCTTCACTGTACCGCTCTTTTTGCTTTCAATGGGGCGAGATTTTGGGCTTTTGCCGATGGCACTTGGCCATTCCCCCTGGCTGTCCTGGCTGCTTTTTGCGCTGGCAACCCCTGTGCAATTCATCGTGGGGCGTTCTTTTTATATCAATGCCTGGAAGTCAATTAAGAACCGTGCTGCCAACATGGACCTCTTGGTCTCGCTTGGCACATCTGTAGCCTATTTCTACTCGATCCTGGTGCTGCTCAAGGTTTTTCCCGGGCACACTTATTTTGAAACCTCGGCTACCATCATCACTCTGGTAAGGCTGGGCAAGTACCTTGAAGCCAAAGCCAAAGGCGGTGCCAGCGAAGCCATACGCAAATTGCTTTTTTTGCGCCCGAAAAAGGCCACAATTATTCGGGGTGGTGTTGAGAGTGAAATCAACATCGATGATGTGGAAGTCGGCGATGTACTGGTTGTGCGGCCGGGGGAGAAAATCCCGGTGGATGGCATCGTAGCCCAGGGCGAATCCAGCGTGGACGAGTCCATGCTAACTGGTGAGTCGCTGCCCGTGCATAAGGAAGTAGGTGCGGCTGTTTACGGCGCAACGCTCAACAAGGACGGGCGCCTGGTGCTGACCGCTAACAAGGTCGGCAAAGATACAGTGCTTTCGCAAATCATTCAACTGGTGGAAAACGCCCAGGCAAGCAAGGCTCCCATCCAAAATCTGGCGGATAAAATTTCTGCCGTCTTCGTGCCGATTGTCATTGGCATCGCCCTGGTTACTTTTTTAGTCTGGTTTTTTTTGGTGCCTTTGGCC
>WOZB01000182.1:4666-6692 GCA_011620445.1 Anaerolineaceae bacterium
CTGCTGCAGATCACGGCCAGTGTTGAAAGCGGCAGCGAACATCCCCTGGCGCAGGCGATTGTAGCTGAGGCTAACCGCCGCAATATCCAGTTGCTGCCAGTTGTCAGTTTCAGAGCGATTTCCGGCAAAGGTGCGCGTGGTAAAGTAGATGACAAATCCGTCTTTATTGGCAGTCAGCGTCTGCTGGAAGGCGAAGAAATTGACCTGAGCCAGACAAGCGAAAGCGCTGCAAAGCTTCAGGCGCAGGGTAAAACCATCGTCTACGCGGCAGTTGAAAACAGGTTGGTGGGCATCTTCGGCATCACCGACACTCTCAAAGATCAAAGCGTGGAAGCGGTGCGGGAACTGCATAAGCTGAACCTGCAAGTGGGCATGCTGACCGGCGATAACGCCACCAGCGCTGCCCAAATTGCCAAAATGGCTGGCATCGACCTGGTTTTTGCCAACTTGCTGCCGAAAGATAAGATTTCCAAGATCACCGAGCTGCAAGCGCAGAATAAAAAGGTAGCCATGGTTGGGGACGGCATCAACGATGCCCCAGCCCTCACCCAGGCCAACGTGGGCATCGCCATCGGCACAGGTACAGATGTAGCCATTGCCTCGGCACCCATCGTGCTGATAAGTGGCAACCTGATGGCTGTACCCACCGCCATTCGGCTCTCCCGGTCAACGCTACGGACCATCAAGCAAAATCTCTTTTGGGCATTCTTTTACAATGTGCTCCTGATTCCCCTGGCTGCGTTTGGGAAGCTTAACCCAATTTTGGCCGCGGCGGCGATGTCATTCAGCAGCATTTTTGTGATAACAAACAGTCTTCGGTTGAAGAAATTCAAGTAGGAATTGCTTTAGTAGCCCGGTAAACCGGGTTTTTTTTATGTTTCAGGATGCACGTGGAATGGCATTGCAGGCCAGTTCGTCAGCGCGCTCGTTGAGCGGATGGCCGTTATGGCCTTTAACCCACTGCCAGCTCACCTGGTGCTTGGCCAGTTCAGCGTCCAATGCCTGCCAGAGGTCTGCATTCAGCAAGGCGCCTTCTTTTCGCCGCCAACCGCGCTGCTTCCAACCCTTCATCCACTCTGATGCCCCTCTGAGCAGATAACTTGAATCGGTGATAAATTGCACGCTGCAGGGTTTGTTGAGGGTTTTAAGAGCTTCCAGCGCCGCGGTCAGTTCCATGCGGTTGTTGGTGGTTTGCGCTTCTCCACCAGAAATCTCTATGCGTTCGCCGCCAGACAACAATATAGCAGCCCAGCCGCCCGGGCCGGGGTTGCCACTGCAAGCACCATCGCAGTAGATTTTTACGAGTGGTAGTGTTTCCATAAGTTAATCAGGCGGGAATGGATGGGAGTCGAACCCACCCCCGCTCGCTGAACGACCGGACACTGATTTTGAAGACCAGGGAGCCCACCGGGACCCAGCCATTCCCATGTCAATCCTAAATTAGCCTGATTCGATTGTCAAGCCGGCCTTTTCGGTAACATTATCATTTGACTTGATACAGCCGGCCGTGAGACTGCTGGGGTAAAATTTCCTTCAGAAAATCCGGAGGTGAGAACATGTCCGCGACAATTGCCAAAGCTGAAAATTTCATCCTCAAAAATGCCCGACCGCCGGATTATGAGCTTTAGCGCTTTCAGCGGGTTCAAGGCAGCCAGGAGTCTGTGCTGGATGCCCTCGCTGCCTATCAAAATGCGGATGGGGGTTTTGGCGGACCGCTTGAGCCGGATAATTTCTGTCCGTAGTCGCTGCCCCTCACCAGCTGGAAAGGCAATCATCTATCTGCGTAAGGTAAGCTGCTTTGACAGTAAATTTCTCTTGGTGAGGGACCTGGTCGCGCCTACCTTCAGAACTCCCGCAGAGTGGATGGCTACTGGAACACCACAGACCCGCGCAGTCAGGACTTTCCGCATGCTCCCTGGTGGCAGGACCTGGGAGAGGCCTAAAGAGTTTGGGGTTTCAACCCCAGCGCGGAGATCAGTGCCTACCTTTTAAGGGTGGGAGCGACCTCTGAAACTGCTTTTATGGA
>WOZB01000182.1:6792-9445 GCA_011620445.1 Anaerolineaceae bacterium
ATGCATGAATTGGTAAACCTGATGGCCTGCTATGCGGATTTGAAAACCCTGAACTGGGAGCACCTCGACCTTTTCGAGGCTAAATTAAGAATGAATTTGGAAAACCAGGTCAGCAAGACCCCGGAAGCCTGGCAGGGTTATGGCCTGAGGCTGAGCATGTTCAGCGAAGTAATGGATCCGACCTTCCTTTCACCCTTCCAAGGCTTGATCAGGGCAGAACAAGCCTACCTGGCTGAAACCCAGGCTGAGGATGGCAGCTGGGAGCTCAATTGGGATTGGAGCGGCACTTACCCGGATTTCTGGCCCATTGCCAGGCGCTGGTGGCAGGCAATCCAGGCTATCCAATACCTCCAATTCCTGCGGCTCTAAGTTCTTTCCAAGATTCAATTTGGTTTCTCTTACGTTTTGCAGGCGCGAAGACCCGTTTGCCTGTATATAATTAGCCAATCAACTAAGTAGAGGTAAACTATGCCAGAGTATCAGAATTGCACCCCCGATTGGGTTAAAAACGCCATTTTCTACCAGATTTTCCCGGATCGCTTTGCCAAAAGTGATACTGTATTAAAACCTGGAAATTTTGAACCCTGGGATTCTGACCCCACGGTAAATGGTTTTAAGGGCGGAGACCTGGTAGGGGTTATGGAACACCTCGATTACCTGCAAGACCTGGGCATTAATGCCATTTACTTCAACCCCATTTTTCAGTCAGCCAGCAACCACCGCTATCACACGCACGACTACTACCAGGTGGATCCGCTGCTTGGGGGTAATGAGGGCTTCAAGCGCTTGCTCAAAGCAGCCCATCAGCGCGGCATCCGTGTGGTCATCGATGGCGTTTTCAACCATGCCAGCCGCGGTTTCTACCCATTCAATCACATCCTTGAAACAGAAGGCAAATCCCCCTACATCAAATGGTTCAATATCCATGGCTTTCCGCTGAATGCTTATGGTGGCAAACCAAATTACGACTGCTGGTGGAATCTGCCTGCCCTGCCCAAGCTCAACACCAGGAACCCGCAGGTACGCCAGTATATTTTTGATATCGCCCGCTATTGGATTAAAGAAGGTGTGGACGGCTGGCGTTTGGATGTGCCCTTTGAGATTGATGAAGATGCCTTCTGGCAGGAATTCCGCCTGGTGGTCAAAAGCGCCAACCCAGAGGCCTATATTGTGGGTGAAATCCCCTCCGAAGCCCAGCGCTGGTTGCGCGGAGACCAGTTTGACGCCGTGATGAACTACCAGCTCACCCACGCGGCCCTGGCATTTTTTGGCGGTGATAAGATTAATTTGCCACTCGCCGAAGGTATGATGGGCTTGGAGAAGGTAAAACCCATTAATGCTGAGCAATTTGCGAAGCGAACCCAGGCATTGCTGGAAATCTACCCCAAAGAATCTTCCTACGCGCAGCTAAACCTGTTGTGTAGCCACGATATGCCGCGCTTCCTCTCGCTCGTTTCAAATGATGCCCGGCGCCTGGCCCTGGCTTACCTCTTCATCCTGACCTACCCGGGTTCACCTTGCATCTATTACGGCGATGAAATAGGCCTGAATGGCGGGCGAGACCCCATGTGCCGCAAGGCTTTCCCTTGGGACCTCAATGCATGGAACCAGGACCTGCGTGACCAAATCCGTGAATTTACCCTTTTGCGGCAGGCTTTGCCCGCACTCCGCACAGGCGGTTATGACGTTCTCCACACCGAAGGTCGGGCTCTGGCATACCTCAGGCAGGATGAAAACGATAAGATAATCGTCGCGATCAATGCGGGGCAGGAAGACAGCCACTTTACCCTGGAAGTGCAGGACATTCTTGCGGAAGGCACTTTGCTGCAGAATCAATTGGGCAGCGAAACTTTGCGCGTTACCAAGGGTCAAGTGGAAATCAGCTGCCCATCTATGGGTGGGCAAGTATTTGCCGCTCTGGATGAAGAAGCCTGATTTTGAAAAAGGAAATTCGCTCAGCCCCGCGAGGGGTCATATGGGACCTCGACGGAACGATCCTGGATACAGCCGAGGCGCATTATTTAAGTTGGCAGGAAAGCCTGAAACCTTACGGGGTGGAGCTAAGCCATGAAACCTTTCGTGCCGATTTTGGCGGCAATAACCTGCGTACGCTGACCAAATGGTTGGGTGAAGTGCCCAGCGCGGGCTTATTAGCGGAAATCGCGGACAAAAAGGAGTCGCTATTTCGCGCCAACATCCGCAACCATACGCACCTCTTCCCCGGAGCCCTGGTCTGGCTGAATTACTTTAAGAAAGCTGGGATTCCTCAGGCGCTGGCCAGCTCGGCGCCGCAGGAGAATATTACGGCTTCGCTGGACACTTTCAAGCTCTGGCCTTATTTCCAAAAGGTTGTTTCAGGCGAAAAACGGCCCTCCAAACCGGACCCGGCAACTTTCCTTGAGGCAGCCCGCCAACTGGGAATTCCACCCATAAATTGCCTTGTGATTGAGGATTCAGAGCCCGGCTTACTGGGGGCGCACAACGCAGGCATGCCGGTCATCTGCAAATTAGGAACAGTAAGGCAGGCACCAGACTATACCCTGGCGACCTTTGAGAACTATCCGCGAGACCCAGCCACTTTTCTGGCACGGATTTTGAAGTAAGGAATTGTCAGCGACTCAAGAATGGGATAGCGGCCATGATAACGAATGCC
>WOZB01000194.1:0-2434 GCA_011620445.1 Anaerolineaceae bacterium
GGCCGTTCACATCCAGGGTTGGCCTGGCTCCGGCCCTTTCATTGGAACTAAACCCAGCTTCACCGAAAAGCTTGGGCGAACCGGAAAACTGCAGGAACCCCTCGTCAGCAGACTTGTATGAAGCCAGTTTCTTGCGCTCATCTTCATCAAGCGGAATCACTTCGTCGTAGAAGCCGGGAATCGCAATCGAGCCATCCGAATTGTGAAGTTTTGCAATGATCTGGGTAAGCACATTGGCTGGGTTGGCAACCACGCCGCCGAAAAGCCCTGAGTGCAGGTCCGCGTGAGGGCCATCGATCCGCAGCTCAAAATAAATTAAGCCGCGCAAACCGTATGTCAAGGTCGGCAGGTCCTTGGCAATCATCCCGGCATCCGGGTTGAGAACCATGTCGCAGGCCAGCATTTCTTTGTGTTCGTGGATGAAAGAATCCAGGCTTGGAGAACCAATTTCCTCTTCGCCCTCCAGCAGGAATTTGACGTTGAGCGGCAAACCACTTGTCTTCAGCAAAGCTTCTACGGCAAAAATCGCGGCCATGAGCTGGCCTTTCATGTCAGAAGCTCCCCGGGCATAAATTTTGTCATCCACGATTGTCGGTGTAAATGGTTCAGTTCGCCATTCATTGATTGGGTCAGCAGGTTGGACGTCGTAATGACCATAAATGAGCACAGTTTTGGCAGCATCGCCACCTTTGTTGAATTCAGCATATAGAATTGGGTGAACCTTGGTTTTAAAGGTTTCGACTTTGTCTGCGCCTAACCGTTTGAGATAATCGCCCAGAAAATCACAGGCTTGCTGAATATCAGCTTTTCTCTGCGGGTCAGTTGAAATCGAAGGGATTTTCAGAATTTGGAGCCATTCCTTGAATTTCTCATCGTAGTTAGTGTCGAACCAATTTAATGCGGCATCTTTATTTGTCATTATCAGTCTTCCTCAGTCAAAGATTCTAAATATTATATGACATTCAAACATCATTCATGATAGCATTTGTTTCGTAATAAAAAATGTGGAGAAACAAACTGTATGGAAAAAGAACATCGCAAACTAGTTATTATTGGTGCAGGGCCTGCGGGCCTTTCCGCCGCAATCTATGCTGCCAGGGCAGAATTGAAACCGCTGCTTTTTACTGGAATGGTACTTTACGGTCAGGCTTCAGTAACTGAAACCATTGAAAATTATCCCGGTTTTCCCAATGGTATCGGGGGAAACGACCTGGGGCAGACTTTCCAGGAGCAAGCTGAAAGGTTTGGAGCGGAAATTGAATATTCGCAAGTCGAATGCCTGGATCTAAGCGTCAGGCCATTTGAGATTTCCACTTTCGGTAAGGTGGTTACAGCGGATACAATTATACTGGCCACAGGTGCGGACAACCGCAAATTGGGTGTGCCAGGTGAAGTTGAATTTACTGGCCAGGGAGTTTCTTATTGTGCTACTTGCGACGGATGGTTCTACAAAGGAAAAGACATTCACGTGGTAGGTGGCGGCGACAGCGCCCTTGAGGAGGCCATCTTCCTAACGAGGTATGCCAATAGCGTCACCATTATTCATCGCCGCGATACCTTACGCGCCGGGGCTCTGCTTGAAAGGCGCGCCCGATCGGATCCCAAGATCAGTTTTATCTGGAATACGGTCGTCAAGGAAATTAAAGGCGAGGAAAAGGTAAATTCAGTGGTGATTGAGGACCTGAATACTCACGAAACCAAATCTATCCACAGCGATGGTGTCTTCATTTTCATCGGCCATACCCCAAATTCGGAACTCTTCGCGGACCAATTAGCATTGGCAGAGGATGGGACCGTGTTGGTGGACAAAACCTACCAAACTAGCGTAAAAGGCGTTTTTGCCGCCGGTGAAATATGCGACCCCTTATTCAGACAGGTCGTTACATCAGCCGGAATGGGTGCGGCGGCAGCAATCTCGGCAGTGCGCTGTCTTGAAGAAATGGAATGTAATAGACCGTAAGCCACAACTTGCGTTTAGAAATTTTCTGCATTCAGTACATTCGGCAACATAACCCAAGAAGATTCTGGGGTTGTCCTATTATTACGTCGCGGTTCAGGTCCTGTTAATTTACCTTGATGGGATTGCCTGACGGCGCATATTGTTCAGGCCACAACCGTGAATAGGCCTCCATGGCATTTTGCCCCGTAAGTCGCGCCAGTTCGGGGGTTTTCGCAATGGCTTCCTGCAGAGATGTGGATTCGTTGACGAATTCCAGGACAAGATCGATGCCTTTTTTGGAGGCTTCTTCGAGGCTGATTTCCTGACTTCCCACAATAGCAATGACGGGCAAACCTTTCTTTTTTGCTCGCGCGGCGATTCCTACCGGGACCTTACCGTAAAGCGATTGCATGTCCAGGCGGCCTTCACCGGTGATGACAAGATCAACCGTCTTCATGACTTCATCAATGCGAATCAGATCCAGGATGCTTTCAA
>WOZB01000194.1:2534-9428 GCA_011620445.1 Anaerolineaceae bacterium
AGATCAACCGTCTTCATGACTTCATCAATGCGAATCAGATCCAGGATGCTTTCAATCCCCGGCTGAACCCTGGCGCCGCAGAATGATAACAGACCAAAACCCAAGCCTCCGGCCGCACCGGCGCCTGGGAGAAGAGAGAAATCATTCCCAGTGGCCTGTTTTACGACATCCGCAAGATGCCGTAGAATTTTGTCCAATTTTGCCAGATCTGTGGACTGGGCGCCTTTTTGCGTTCCATAGGTGAAGGAAGCCCCTTTTTCGCCCCAAAGCGGGTTGTTTACATCAGTCAACACAGTAATTTCAGCATCTCGTACTCTTGGGTCCAGGTATTTAAAATCGATCGCATCCAGATTAGCCACACCGCAGGCGCCGGGGCCTACTTCTCTGCCGGCCTCATCGCGGAAAGAAATTCCCAATGCTTGTGCCATCCCAACCCCACCATCGTTGGTAGCGCTCCCCCCGAGGCCGACAAAGATGTGCTTGCTGCCATTGTCAAGCGCCGCCAGCAACATTTCACCGGTGCCAAATGTACTCGTTCTGAATGGATCCCGATCCTGCTCGCGGATAAGTGTCAGCCCGGAAGCTGCTGCCATTTCCAGCACCGCCTGGTTGCCAGGAAGAATGCCGAATTGGGCCTTCACTGGCTGGCCAAGCGGTCCGCTCACTTTGACAGTTTTGTATCTACCACCGAGTGCACTGACTAAGGCTTCAACAGTCCCCTCACCGCCGTCCGCTACCGGCACGATCGTAACTTCTGCGTCTGCCTGCACCTGCAGAATGCCAGCTTTAACGTAAGAAGCAATCTCTAAAGAGCTGGCCGACCCCTTAAAGGAATCCATAGCGATTAAAATGCGGGGGGTCGTTTTGGAATTCAAATCAGCCTCAAGAGTCGCTCAAGGAAAACAGAATTTCGTGGAAGGAAAATGGCTTAGCATGCTTAACTGCACCTACTTGGGTAGAAACCCCGGTCAAGTTATTGATCAAAAATCACAGACCAGCTCTGCGTGTTTATGGAATGGGAGCCTGACCCGTACCAACCCAGCTGAATACTCTTTTTTCACTCAACAATCCTGCTTCTTCGTACACCGGGTTGGCCGTATCAGTATTTATCTGCCGTGCTACCGAAACGGACCACTGGATGATATGCGGGCTTGAATCCTGCGGCTTAAACGCCAGCGGTACAGTGAATTTAGTGTCGGTGGCATACTCAACCAGAATCTTCTCTTCCGTAGCCGTCAGATCCTGAATGGTCACCCGATATTTTTCATTTGCGCGCAAGTTGGCAACACTTGCCCACTGCAACGTAACCGTTTCCACGTCTGCTCCGAAAGAAGACCCCGATGCAGGCAGCAATAGGTTGGGCGCAGGATAAGGCGGCATGGGCGTGGCAGTCGGGGTGGGACCCGGGGTTGGCAGGCGGTCGCAAAGTGGGATGATGTAAGTCTGACCGCTGATAATCGTATCGTTGGTCATCTGGTTGTATTCCATGATGGCAGTGTGCGAAACGTTGTAGTTGGCAGCCAAGCCGAACAAAGTTGTGTTCGCATCTGCCACAACCGGGATGGTGTTGTCGCAATCCGGGGCGAAGGTCGGTGTAGCCTCGGTCGTTGGTGACGGTATCGGCGAAGGAGTAAAAGTAGGAACTGGGATGAGAATCGTCGTGCCTGCAGCGCCGAGTGTGCAAGCCGCGTCGAGTTTATTTTGATTGATTATCGCGTCCACCGAAATGTTGAATCGAGCGGAAAGACCTAAACAAGTATCCTCATCCGCCAAGGTGTATTCGATAGGTGGCAGGGGCGTCCAGGTAGGTAAGGGAGGCGGAGCAAGCGTTTCCGTCGGGGTTGGTGAATTGGCGAGCGTCCTGGTGATTGTGGGTGTGCCTTGCTCGTTAGCCTGGGCGTCCTGCAGAGGTTTGAGGAAAGCGAAATAAGCCAGGGCGCCAAGCAGCGCGAGAATCAGAACCGCGAAGCCGACTGCAGCTGGCAAACCCATGCGCACCTCTGTGGGCTGGCGCGGCTGGAGGCTGCTTTTCTTGTTGATTTCAGCATTCGCATTCAGTTGTGTTCCACAGACCAGGCAACGGCTGGCATTGCTGGCAAGACGTGTGCCGCAAACAGGGCAAATTTTATAAGGAGAGGAGGTTTTTGAGATTGTTTTTTTCATTCGCTAATAAGGCCAGGAGCTTGATAGAATTCCTATGATGACAAGTTTATACGTCCACATCCCCTTTTGCAGGAGCAGATGCGCGTATTGTGATTTTATCACGTATGCCGGTAAGGAAGATTTGCTCAGCAGCTACCATGAAACACTCCTGGCTGAAATCCAAATTGCGTCGACCAGGTTGGCAAAAGATGAGAAGGTCGTTGAGACGATCTACTTTGGAGGCGGCACGCCCTCACTGCTTAACCCAGGTCAGGTTGAGGATATTCTGGCTGCAATTCAGCGTCATTTTTCTGTAGTGGATGCCGCTGAAATAAGCCTGGAGGCTAACCCGGGCACGACCACGCTTGACAAATTGGCAGGCTACCGTGCAGCCGGTGTGAACCGCCTCAGCTTTGGGGTCCAGAGCTTTGAGGATAAGCACCTGGTAGCCCTGGGGCGCATTCATTGCAGGCAAGATGCCTTTAGCGAAGTTGCATCTGCCAGGCAGGCCGGCTTCCGAAACATCAGCCTGGATTTGATCTATGGCTTACCAGGTCAAAACCTGGCTAATTGGATCAAAAACCTTGAGATTGCTTTGTCCTTGGATGTGCCTCATCTTTCAATGTATGCGCTTATACTGGAAGAAGAAACCCCGCTTTTCCGTCTTGTACAGTCTGGCAAAGTCAGGCTTCCGGAAGATGACCTGGTGGCAGATATGTTTGATGCTGCCAGGCTGTGCATGGAAGAAGCGGGTTGGCAGCACTACGAAATATCCAATTGGGCTCAATCTCAGAATTTCGAATCTGCCCACAACAAAGTCTACTGGAAGAACGGTAACTGGTTGGGAATAGGGGCTGCTGCGCATAGCCATTTAAGAAATCTGCGTTTTTCAAATACCGGCGTCATCGAAAGCTACATTCAGAGCTTCAATAATGTGGGTCTAGAGGGTGTAGCTGGGATTACCTCGCCAGCTCAAAATTGGAAAACTGAGAATGACTCACTGACTGAAATGCGTGAAACCATGATGTTGGGGTTTCGTCTGCTGCAAGAGGGGGTGGATCTACCTGCCTTCACGCGGCGATTTGGAGCAGACGCGGAATTAATATTCTCGAAAGAAATCGCTTATCTGACCAAGCGCAATCTCATTGAAAAAAGAACCGGGGAAGGGATTCCCAGGCTCATTCTCACTAAGGCTGCGGTGGGTGTTGCCAACCAGGTCTTCAGGGAGTTTATCTAAGCAGCTGGATTTAGTCCAGTTCTTCTGGCTTTATGTCAGCAACTGATTCAAAAACGTACTTCGGCTGGTAGGGGAATTTACTCAGTTCGTTCTCTGAGGTGACCCCTGAGAGTACCAATAACGTTTCCAAACCACCCGTAATTCCTGCCACAATATCCGTATCCATACGGTCGCCAACCATGATCGAACTCTCAGAATGCGCATCAATATGATTCAAAGCCAGGCGCATCATCAGGGCGTTTGGTTTACCGATGAAATAGGGCGAAATGCCGCTGGCTTTTTCAATCAACGCTGCCATGGCACCGCAAGCGGGTACCAGGCCATTCTCGGATGGTCCATTGGCATCCGGGTTGGTGGCAATAAATTTGGCCCCAGCCTGGATCAGGCGGATAGCCACGGTCAATTGGTCCACACTATACTGGTGGGTTTCGCCCAGTACAACATAATCAGGGTCGCTTGATGTTTGGATGTATCCGATGGCATGGATGGCCTCGGTCAAACCAAGTTCGCCTATCACGAAAGCCGTGCCATTTGGTTTTTGGTTTTGGAGGAATGAAGCTGTTGCTAGCGCTGAAGTGTAAATCTTGTTTTCAGGAACGTTGAGCCCATTCAACTGTAAGCGATGCGCCAGATCACGGGTAGTATAGAGTGGATTGTTCGTCAGTACGAGGAATTTTCGCTTCTGGTCGATCAGAGTTTGGATGAACTTATCTGCCCCAGGAATCAGTTTTTTTCCGTGCACGAGCACACCATCCATGTCAATAAGATATGCTTTCTTCGTCTTTTGCATTTTTTCCTTCAATAATTATAAAAATGATTGCAAGCATGATTGTACATGATATCCGTTAACATTTGATGAACTCACTAAGGCCTAATTTATTATCTTCACTACCAGGGTGACACACAAGCTAATGTACTCTTTCACGTAAACAAAAAAAAACAGCCACCTGAAAAAGTGGCTGTTTATCAAAGAAACCGCAATTACTTCTTGGTGAGGATGATACGGGCATCCACTACTTTGACACCCTTGCCCTCTTCGTAGGCGATGACTGGGTTGGCATCAGATTCAGCCACTTCGTCCACCAGGTCATTCACCATATAGGCGTACTGGGCCAAAACATCCGCGAGGGCTTTTCTATCGCGGGGTTTTTCACCGCGGGCACCGCGCAGAATCGCAGCCGACCTGATTTCATCCTGCATGGACATGGCTTCTTCCACACTGAAAGGTGCAACCCGGAAAGTTACGTCCTTGAGGACTTCCACGAAGATACCACCCAGGCCAAACATGACAGTTGGTCCAAAGGTGGCGTCGTTGACAGAGCCAATGATAATTTCTGTTGCCCAAGGTGCCATTTCCTGCACGACCACGCCGTCAATTTCAGCGTCAGCATTGTAGGCGAGCGAATTCTTGAGGATAGTTTGGTAAGCTTCGCGCACACCAGCCTCATCCTTGATATTCACCTTTACAGCGCCGGCATCGGATTTGTGCAAAATATCCGGAGAGACAATCTTCATTACAACAGGGAAACCGATCTCACTGGCAAATTTAACGGCCTCGTCTTCTGATTTGGAAAGCAAGGTAGCGGTCACAGGCAGACCATAAGCACTGAAAACCTGTTTGGCTTCAATTTCGGTCAAGGCGGTGCGGCCCTTTGACCGGGCATCCTTAATAATTTTTTTGGCGAGCTCTGTATCGACGTCTTCTGGCTTGAAAACGGTAGAGTGCGCCATTTCAGCCATACGGGCGTCATCGCGTAGGGCAGCCAAAGCTTTGACAGCCAGATCCGGAGCGCCATAAGCAGGAATGCCGTTTTCCACCAACCAGCCCATGGCTGCTTCACTTTTGTCACCGCCTACAAACGAAACAGTGATCGGTTTGCCAGTAACGCCGGAATCTTTGAAACCTTTCAGAATCGCTTCTGCGATTCCCTGTGGGTCTGTCTGTGCCGTTTCACAATACAGGACCACCAGGCCGTCGACCCATTTGTGGGCGTATGAGAATTGTGTGGTCTCTCTGTACCACTCATTACCAGCCATACCAGTCATATCCACCGGGTTCTTCGCAGAACCGAAGTCTGGCATATGGTGTTTCAGTTCTTCCTGAACATCTTCCGGGGCAAAATGCAAGGGCAGACCGTATTTTTCGGCCGCGTCGGTAGCTAAAACACCCACGCCGCCACCATTGGTAAGGATAAGGAGGTTATCGCCGTGCATACGGGGTTGCAGTGAAAGAGCTAATGTTTTGTCAAAGAGGTCATCCAGTGAATCAGCCTGGGTAACACCGCATTGCCTGAAAGCAGAGCCATAAATGCGAGCAGCCCCAGCGAGCGAACCCGTGTGGGAAGCGGCAGCGGCGGCGCCGTGAGCGGATACACCGGATTTAAGGACGACGATTGGCTTTGTAGTCTGGCGGGCTTCATCCATGAAACTGCGGCCATTTTTGAGGCCTTCAATGTAAAGGCTAATACAAGAGGTATCAGGATCTTCGTTGAGATACCGGATCATATCTGAGAAGTCAACATCGGACATATTACCGATGGAGATCATCTTGTCAAAACCAATGTGACGAGTGAAGGTGGATGCATCCATGGCAATCAGCAGTGCACCAGATTGGGAAACGAGCGATGCTTTTCCTGCCAGGGGGAGGAATGGGGCGAAAGAGGCATTCATCTTGTCACTATTGGAGAGGGTACCCACGATATTTGGTCCCAGAACGCGCATATTGTACTCACGGGCAACGCGCACAATGGCGTCCTCAGTTTCATGATCTCCAACTTCACTAAATCCGGAGGTGATGATGCTCAGGCCTTTCACGCCTTTTTCGCCGCACTGTTTGACTGCGTCAAGTACAAACTTGGCAGGGATGGTGATGACGGCAAGATCGACTACATAAGGAATGTCATTGACGGTGGGGTAAGCTTTGAAACCAAGGATTTCAGAGTCTTTTGGGTTGACAGGATAAATCCCTCCCTGGTAACCGCTTTCGATCAGCTTTAATACAACATTGTAGCCGATTTTTCCTGGCGTAGACGAAGCGCCAATAATGGCAATGGTCTTGGGTTTTAACAGACCGGTAAGAATAGGATCCACTTTTTTCCTCCGAGATTATGATTTTATTCGAACGAAAAGTATACCTTATTTGGCATCAGGCAGAGCGGATTGCAACATCTCATTGAAGCTGATTTTCCTTCATAAAGGCTTCAATAGTCTCCGCAGTAGGCATACCGGATTGGGCTCCAGAACAGGTCGTGGAAAGGGCGGCCACCGCATTGGCAAATTTTACAGCCTCGACAATAAGATCGCCTCGAGCGATCGCTAAGGCCAATCCACCATTGAAAGCATCCCCGGCGCCAGTCGTATCAACTGTATGAACATGGTAGGAAGGCACCACCAGGTTGCGATGACCGACAATCATTGCGCCTTTTTCGCCCCTCGTGATGATCAAATTCTTGAGATTAAACTTTGATTTGAGACCATAAGCTCCATCCATAGCATACCTACCAGAACGCTCGCCC
>WOZB01000146.1 GCA_011620445.1 Anaerolineaceae bacterium
GTATTGGGGGGCGTAGCCTTGCTGGTTGGTGAGGTCCCAGCCGAGGGCGGTGAAGAAGGGATCCAGGAATTCCCGGCGCAGTTGGGCTTCGTTGTAGTTGCCGGAGCGGTATTGATCGCGGCAGTCATCGAAGCGCTGGACGAGATCAAGAATAATTTGAGGAGCGGGCATAGGTGAGTGGCCTTCCTTTTTGTTTGCTGCCTTGGTCAATTATAAGCCGGTTGGGGGGGCAGGGGCGGGAATATCGGCGAGGAATATCGGCGAGGATGCGGCAAAACAGCCTTATCCTTGCCCTACGAAAAGACAGGCGAAGGAAATGCGGGCAGGCTTACTCCATAGTGCTGTACACCGCGAGTACGCTTTGCAATCGAAAGAACGGCTCAGGCAGCCCCTTGTAAAGAATAAACGGGTGGATCAGCCCTACTGGTTAACCCACGGCCCTACGGCAAGCAAAGGGTAATACCAGATTGCCGCGTCGCTGGCGGTTCTCAATGACGGGAAAGGGCGGGAACGAAATAAATATCTTCCGCTCCAGGCACTTACATGTCAAAATGGCGAAATGCTGCCCGAATCGAATTAACTTTTTCTGGTGGGCATGGTTTCAATCGTTCTTTGCCTTTGCGATTTGGAGCTTTTGCTACAGGCAAACCAGTCATTTCTTTTACATGCGCGATCCAACAAGTCTCTGGAACATAACCAAAATTTTGCTTTACCCAACTCTGAATTTCTTTGTAGGTTGCCATGCTCGCCTCTGACTGTTAAGTGAAATTAGGGCCGCAATATTGAGAGACACTAACCTTCTGTTATGATTTTACTTGATCGCTTTGATTTCTTCGAAATATGCTCTGGTTGATTAACAGCTAGCCATCCCCCTACTTTGCCATTGCCCGCCTCGCCATCTTCACAGCCTCAATACCCATCGCCTCAACCAAATTTGCTTGTGTAATGACATCAGCATTTTTGTGAATCTTTGTAGATACTTGCTCTCATGGGGGCAGAAACAGAAAATATGATGCTATAATACGCCAACAAACACGATAGCAGACCATCAGCCATCCGTCAGAGAGCAGCCGCCAGGTGCAAGGTTGCCAGCGCCAACGGAGCGCAACAGGCTCAACTCAACTGCTTCTCCTCCAGGAGCGTGGCCGTGGTGATGACCTTCAGCCTCGGACGGATGGAACCGTTAAAGTCCCCACGAGCGCCCAGGCTTTTGCCCGGGAAGCAGGGTGGTACCGCGAGATCTTCTCGTCCCTGCATGGCAGGGATTTTTTATTTAAAAGGAGCAATTATGTTTGACCCAACTGCGATACCTATGTACAAACCTGAAGAAATCGAACCCAAGTGGCAGGCCCGCTGGGAGCACGACAAGCTTTACCAACCCTGGAACGACCCTGATAAAACCAAGTTCTATGCCCTCACCATGCTGCCTTACACCTCCGGTGATCTGCACATTGGGCATTGGTATGCCATGGCCCCTTCGGACGCCCGCGCGCGCTTCAAGCGTATGCAAGGCTATAACGTCTTTTTTCCCATGGGTTTTGATGCTTTTGGTCTGCCTGCAGAAAATGCCGCCATCAAGAATAACACCCACCCCAAAACCTGGACCTACAATAATGTTGAACGCATGCGTGCTCAACTCAAGACCATGGGAAATTCATTTGACTGGCGCAGCGAAATTGTCACTGCCGACCCCAAATACTACCGCTGGACCCAGTGGTGGTTTGAGCAGTTCTACAAGCACGATCTGGCCTACCAGAAGTTTGCCCCCGTTGATTTCTGCCCTTCCTGCAACACCACCCTCGCCCGCGAGCAAGTAAAAGGGGAGGAACGGCTTTGTGAACGCTGCGGCACCCCGGTAATCAAGAAAAACCTCAAGCAGTGGTTTTTCAGAGCCTCCAATTATTCAGAGGAACTCCTGCGCTTTGATGGGATTGATTGGCCGGAGGTTATCCGCACGCTGCAGACTAAATGGATTGGTAAAAGTGAAGGGGCCTCGATAATCTTCCACACTGAAGCAGAGGATGCCCTGGAGGTGTTCACCACCCGGCCGGATACGCTTTGGGGTGCTACCTTCATGGTGCTTTCACCCGAGCATCCGCTGGTTGATAAGCTGACGACCGAAGCTCAGGCTGAGATGGTGCAAGCCTACCGCCAGCAAGCCGCGCGCCAATCTGACATTCAGCGTGAAGCTCTCGATCGCGAGAAGACCGGGGTTTTCACCGGTTCTTATGCCGTCAATCCAGCCTCCGGCCAGCACATTCCGATCTGGATTGCTGATTATGTGCTCATGACTTACGGTACAGGGGCCATTATGGCGGTTCCCGCGCATGATAAGCGCGATTTTGATTTTGCACGCAAGTTCAACTTGCCCATAACAGTCGTCATCCAACCAGACGGCCTGGAATCTATAAATGCTGCCGCATTAACTGAAGCTGTTGAAGCCCACGGCATGATGGTCAACTCCGGACCGCTTACTGGCACTCCGGGAAACTTAAGCTTTGAAAAAGCCGTGGAATTTGCGGAAGCCAATGGCTTTGGGCATCGCTCTGTGAACTATCGTTTTCACGATTGGCTGATCAGCCGCCAGCGCTATTGGGGAGCGCCTATTCCCGTGGTCTACTGCCCGCATTGCGGCACCGTGCTTGTTCCGGACGAACAACTGCCCGTGGAGCTGCCCGATGACATTGAGTGGACCCAAAAAGGTGACAACCCACTGGTCATCCACCCCACCTGGAAACATACCACCTGCCCTAATTGCGGCGGCCCGGCCGAACGTGAAACAGATACCATGGACACCTTCATGTGCTCCAGTTGGTACCATCTGCGATACCTCAGCCCGGATTACGAGACCTACCCCTTTGACCCCGAACAGGCCAAATTCTGGCTGCCCGTGGATACTTACACTGGCGGCAGCGAGCATGCCACCATGCATCTTATCTACACCCGCTTCTTCCACAAGGCTGCCCGCGACTGCGGCATTTTAGAGGGTGACGAGCCCATGCTGCAGCTGCGTAACCAGGGTATGGTTTTGGGTGAGGATGGGGAAAAAATGAGTAAAAGCCGCGGCAACGTGGTCAACCCGGATGACCTGGTACAAAAATACGGCGCGGATACGGTGAGAGCCTATCTAATCTTCTTCTCGCGTTGGGATCAAGGCGGCCCATGGTCTTACAGCGGTATCGAAGGCAATGCACGTTGGCTGCGTCGAGTATGGTCCATGTTCCTGGAGCCAGAAACAACGCACGTGGACGCCGATGTGCTGAAAGCACTACGCCGAAAGACTCATCAAACTCTGCGTTCATTGAGTTATGACTATGAGAATTTTGAATTCAACACCATCGTTTCGGGTTTGATGGAACTGCTCAATATGATGGCACGCGCAAAGGCTGCCGGGGCATATGGCACCCCCGAGTGGAACGAGTGCGTGGATATCTATCTGCGCATGCTCGCGCCGGTCTGCCCCCACATTGCAGAAGAGCTTTGGGAGCGTTTGGGCAAGCCCTACTCCATCCATAACCAGGCCTGGCCCAAATTGGATGAAGAAGCAGCTAAAGACGAAGAGATCACGCTGGTTGTGCAGGTAAATGGCAAACTGCGCGATCGTATGATCGTCTCCCCCGAAATTTCCAAAGAAGAAATGCAGGCCGCCGCCCTGTCTTCTGATGCTGTCCGAGGTGAACTTGCCGGCCGCGAGCCCAAAAAGATCATCGTCGTCCCCGGCAAACTGGTAAATGTAGTGGTGTAAGAAGATTTAAATAATTTTGCCGCCAGAGTTAATCAAATCCTGTTGGGCTTTTGCGTAACCTTCCGTACTGATTGCCCTGGTGGCACTGTCAATAATTGCCACTCTAAACCCCAGCGCAAGGGTATCCATGGCCGAGTAAAAGACGCAGAAATCTGCTGCCAGGCCGCAGATGTGCACTTCTTCTACACCCAGACTTTTCAAAAACCCTTCCAATCCGGTCGCATTCTTGTGCCCATTATCAAAAAACGCGCTGTAGCTATCGATCTGCGCATTCATACCCTTGCGGAAAACGGCAGCCACACGCTTCTGCTCCAAGTCTTTGCTTAATTCAGCCCCCCCAGTACCCTGCACGCAATGATCCGGCCAGAGTACCTGCGGCAATCCGCCCAATTCAGCTAACTCGAAGGCCTTCCTACCGGGATGCTGGGAAGCAAAACTGCCGTGGTCTGCGGGGTGCCAATCCTGTGTGGCCACCACCAGTTCATAATCGTTTTGCAGCTTATTAATGATTGGGATAACTTGGTCTCCATTGGCCACTGCCAGGGATCCGCCGGGAAGAAAATCGTTTTGCATATCGATGATCAGAAGGGCTGTTTTCATTTTGAGATTATACCAAAAGCGATGGCGGGTGACATTCCAGGAACAGGTCACAGTCTTCACTGAAACATGGCGATATAAGAAAATTCAAAGTTTCTGACCGACGGTTGAAACAGGCAAAATAGGAAGGTTTCCAAATTACGGTATACTTTTTTGGGCAATGTAAGTTAATCACTCAGTACTGCCCAGACAAAACGACAACCCCACACGAGCCTCGGCTCTAAAAAGGAGGTGGCATGAAAACAGTCGTTGCCGGAGCATTGGGGGAATGCGTCCACGTAGCAGGAGTCAGCAGTTTTTTACGATTGGCTGAACAATTTGGATGGCGGACTATCTTTCTTGGCCCGGCTGTCTCGCCCGAACGCTTGATCCAGGTAGCCAAAGAGGAAAAGGCGGATCTGGTTGGCGTATCTTATCGCCTTACCCCTGAAAATGGTGAACGCCTGCTGGCTGAGTTTGCCGAGCAAGCCGATGAACTACATCAAAAAGGAGTACGTTTTCTTTTCGGCGGCACCCCGCCAGTGGCAGAAAAGGCCCGGCAGCTGCCTGGTTTTTTTGATGGCGTTTATGATGGCAGTGAAGAGCCCGAAATTCTGATGGCTTACCTCCGCGGCGGACCTGCCGCGATGGAAAAAACAAAAATCTATCCACAAACATTAATCGAACGCATTCAGCAAAAAGCGCCCTTCCCGGTCTTGAGGCACCACTTTGGCCTTCCAAGCATAGAAAAAACGATTCAGGGGATTGAGCAGATTGCCGAAGCCAAAGCTCTGGATGTAATTTCGCTGGGTATCGACCAGGACGCCCAGGCCAACTTCTTCCATCCGGAGCGCCAAAACCCACGCACGACTGGTGCTGGCGGCGTGCCTGTGCGCAGCCCTGAAGACTATAAAGCCCTTTATGCAGCTTCAAGGCGCGGCAACTACCCGCTATTACGCACCTATTCTGGCACGGATGATTTTATTCAACTGGCTGAAATGTACGTTGAAACCATCAAGATCGCCTGGTGTGCCATACCGCTTTTCTGGTTCAACCTCATGGATGGGCGCGGCCCTCTCACGGTGCAGGAATCGATCGTGGAGCATCAGAAGGTGATGCGCTGGTACGGGGAAAGGAATATTCCGGTCGAATTGAACGAGCCCCACCACTGGGGCATGCGCGATGCCTCCGATGTCGTCTTCGTCACTTCTGGTTTTCTTTCCGCCTGGAACGCGAAGGCCATGGGCGTGAAAGATTACATAGCCCAGATGATGTTCAATAGCCCGGCAGCATTGGGGGGTAATATGGACCTGGCCAGGATGCTGGCTATCCTTGAACTTGTGGAACCGCTCGAGGATGAGAATTTCAGGGTGCTCCGGCAGACGCGCACTGGATTGCTTTCTTACCCCTTGGAGCAAAACGCTGCCCGCGCGCATTTGGCTTCAAGCATCTATTTGCAGATGACCTTGAAACCGCACATTATCCACATTGTTGGGCATACCGAAGCTGACCACGCCGCGACGGGTGAAGATGTCATCGAAGCGTCGCTAATGGCAAGATATGCCATCAGAAATGCGCTGAACGATAACCTTGATATCCAGGGAGACCAGGTCATCCGTAATCGGGTAAAGTATTTAAAAGCGGAAGTAAAACTGACTTTGCAAGCTATTCGCAATTTGGCTGGCAAAGGAGTGGAGGATGCTTTTACCGACCCAACCACTCTGGCCAGAGCAGTTGAACTGGGTATCCTGGATGCCCCGCAATTGAAGAACAATCCTTTTGCGCCGGGGACCAGCCGTACCAACATCATCAAAGGTTCATCTGTCGAAATAGATGAAAATGGAAAGCCAATTAGCGAGAGCAAACGGCTGGCTAAGTATTTGGAGAGGAAAAAATGACTGAGGAAAACAAAATTACTGTAATCGGGGCTGGCAATGGCGGTAAAGCCATGGCCGCCCATATGGCTTTGCTGGGTAAACAAGTGACCCTGTGTAACCGCACCTATTCACACATAGCTGTGATCGCTGAGCGCGGCGGTATTGACCTGGATTATCCGGGGGGCCTTTCCGGTTTCGGCAAACTTGCCAAAGTGACAGACAGTATTGAAGAAGGTCTCAAGGAAAGCAGGTTGATCATGGTGGTCGTGCCCTCAACCGGTCACAGGGATATAGCTACTGCCGCCGCCCCCTACCTGAGAGATGACCATATTGTCGTTTTGCATCCTGGGCGCACCGGCGGTGCCCTGGAGTTTAACGCAACCCTTAAGGCAGAGGGCTGCAAGACCAGGCCTATCATCTCTGAAGCTGAGACCTTCATCTTTGCCAGCCGCTCCGAAGGCCCAAGCGAAGCCCGGCTTTTCCGCATTAAGGAATCAGTGCCGGTTGCCGCCCTGCCCGCCAACCGCACCCAGGAAGTGTTGGATGCCATCCACACGGTCTACCCGCAGTATATCCACGGTGGAAATGTGCTCAATACTGGTCTCAACAATATGGGCGCGATTTTCCATCCTGCCCTGGCGATGCTGAATACCGGCTGGATCGAAGCCACGCATGGTGATTTTGAGTTTTACATTGACGGCGTAACACCTTCGGTCGCCAAGGTGCTTGAAGTGCTCGACCGCGAGCGCGTGACGGTAGCTTCTGCCCTGGGCTTGCGTGCCCGCACCGGCCTGGAATGGCTTGAACTGGCTTATGACGCCCGGGGAGAAAATTTATATGAAGCCATGCATAATCAAAGCGGTTACTACGGTATCAAGGCCCCGCCGACCATGAACCATCGCTACCTGACTGAAGAAATTCCCATGAGTCTGGTGCCAATTGCTTCGCTGGGCGAACGCTATGGCGTTTCTGTACGCGGGATTGACAGCATCATTCGCCTGGGCTGCCTGATGCACAACACGGACTACTGGCGCAAGGGGCGTACAGTCGAAAAACTGGGGATCAGCGATATGAGCATCGAAGAGCTGACCAAATTTGTCGAGACCGGTGAAAGGGATTAATCTTTGCTGATTGTCAAAGCCCCTGTCAATCAGGGGCTTTTATATCTTTAGAAAAATGCAAAAGCATATACTTAAGCAAGCGAGGTGATTATGCATTTTGAAGATATGAACTGGATGATGCTGGCTGATTATTTGAAAAAGGACAACCGGGTGATGCTGGTGTTGGGCATGACCGAACAACACAGCCATCTCTCTTTACTGACAGACAGCCTCATCCCTGGGAAGCTGGCTGATGCGGCAAGTCAACAAACCGGGGTGGTCATCGCCCCAACGCTTCATTTTGGCATTTCACCCAGCTTCATGGCTTATCCTGGCACACTCAGCCTGAAAACACGCACTTACCTGAAGGTGATCGATGAATTAACACGTGCTCTTTATGCGCATGGCTTTCGACGCATCTTGATATTAAACGGCCATGGCGGAAACGCCCCCGCCCGCTCACAACTGGCAGAACTGGCCAATGAGCTGCCCGGTCTGCAGATATTATGGTATCAGTGGTGGACCAGTGCTACGGTAATCGAGTTCTCCAAAACACATAACTTGCCAAACCAACACGCCAATTGGGAGGAAAATTTCCCTTTTACCCGTGTAGCAGGGGATTCACCTGCTGGAGAAAAGCCTTTCGTTCCCCATGGAGAGCATATCCAGAACGCACAGGAAACTCGAGCGCTTGCCAGAGATGGCTCCTTCGGCGGCCCTTGGCAGGTGAGTGACGAGTTGATGAATGAAATGTTTGATCTCTGCCTGAAGGATGTTGTCAGCTTGCTTGCGTTCGATCAATAGCCGCAGCATCTGGCAGATCGCTTGCTGAACCCGGACTCTAAGTAATTAACAGTATTGATTGTATTGGTCCGATGATGTTAAATGTGCCTTTTCCCAGTGATTGAACTAACCTGAACACGGATTACTTCCACACGAGCGAAGGATTGAGGCTCAAAGTCCCAATCTTTTTCGCCGGTCTGATGTTCCATGATTACGGCCAAGCCATGCTGCCTGGCTTCAAGATTGCTCACTAAGTCAGCCTGGCCGAAAGCAATTACGCTTTCATACTTTTGTGAGAAGTTGCAAGCTTGCGGTCCACTGATCAAGCTGCTGGCGCTGTCGGCTTCGAAGCACACTGAAGGGTTCACACGCAGGATGTCCAGCTTTTGCCCCTCTTTAGCACAATGCATGTACAGGCTCAGTTGATCGTGCTTATATTCATAACCAAAATTCAGGGGCACGACATAAGGCTGATTATCCTTACCCACCATGGCCAGATGGCAAATCATGCAGTGATCAAGCACGCTCAGGATATCTTCCATACCTTCGATGTTGCGGTCTAATCTTCTCACGGTATCTCCTCGGTCTGGAACTCAATTCTTTAAATCCCAAGCGCTAATCTACTTGATTTCTTCCAAAAATTAGCCTCATAAAGCTTTCTCAAATGAAAACTCTGAGTTTTATCCTAGAAATTCCCTAATCGCCTTTTCAAGCTCACCAGAGGTAAGCTTTAGCCATTCCTTCTCAAACCATTCAGGTAGACTCGGTCGCTCCATAGCCATTGCGATACTTGTGAGAGGGCATAGAAACCGGCACGCAAGCTCTTCCTTTGAATCTATCTTTCCATAAGCATCCCGAAAAGCCGCCCCAGCAATTGGGCTGAGGGAAGATTGCACATTCAACAAATCCATTGCTCTATAACCCCAGCCCAGAAAATTGTAATCAAACATCAAGGCAGCAGATCCATCCCGGCTTACCGCCATGTTGACGTAGAAAAAATCATTGTAAGTTAGAGTCGGCTTCAGATAATTGAGTTTTCCGCGAATTTGGTCATAATTTTTATCCAGGAACTTCCAAAAATGAAGTTCTTCAGAATTGGTTGCCTTCGCAATCTTCGAAAAGGCTTCTAAATTAAAGAAATTTGTTTCTGAGTAAAGACTTTTAAGCATGGCTTCATCCAGGCGACTGCCGCCTTCATGCAGTTGCCTGTACCACACCGCCAAGTTCACGGCGATCGAAGGGTCATCCATATCCTCAGGATTTGCCAGACGCAGA
>WOZB01000271.1 GCA_011620445.1 Anaerolineaceae bacterium
TGGCATCCGGCAATGTTTTAAGAGCCCTGATGCGCAGGTCAACCATGCGCGTAGGCAAGTAATCCCCGGGATGAACAATCACATCTCCCCGGTGTATTTCATCCTTGCTGATGCCACTCAGGTTCAACGCGGCTCTGAAGCCCGGCTCGATTTTCTGCAATTTATGGCTATGGTTCTGTATGCCGCGGATGCGGCCCTGCTTTCCCTCGGGCAGGCAAACCACTTCTTCTCCCAGGCTGAAGCTGCCGTCCAGCAGGGTGCCGGTGACTACTGTTCCAAAACCCTGCAAAGTAAACACGCGGTCAACAGGCAGCCTGGGTTTGCCCAAATTCTGCTTGACGGGTGTTTCCTTGAGAAGCCCGGCAAGTTTAGTTTTTAAGTCCTCCAGGCCGTCACCTTTAGTGGAGGAAACACGCACGAATTCGGCATTTTTCAGGCTGGTATCGGCCAGCAGCTCGCGGATGTCCATCTCGACCAGGTCCAGCCAATCGGGGTCTGTCACCAGATCAATCTTGGTCATCACCACCAGGCCTTTTTCGATGCCCAAGAGATCCAGGATGGCAAGATGTTCCCGCGTTTGGGCAGAGACGCCTTCATCAGCGGCAATCACCAGCAGCACCGCGTCGATGCTGCCTATACCAGAAAGCATATTGCTGATGAAATCGATATGCCCGGGCACGTCCACGATGCCAATGGTCTCGCCCCCCGGCAACACCATCGAAGCAAAACCGAGTTCGATGGTCATCTGCCGGTCTATTTCTTCTTTTAACCGGTCCGGGTTTTTACCGGTTAGGGCTTGAATCAGGGTTGATTTGCCGTGGTCAACATGGCCGGCAGTGCCGACAATGTGCATCCTTAGCCCTTCTTATCAATCAGTGGTGCGATCGCCTGGATAGATTCCTGGTAAGCCATTAATACACTCTGGACGTGTTTTACGGTTTCTTTGGTCAAACGATCCAATTCATCGCGGGTGATCTGGGTGATATCGCCCAGGTCCTCCAGTTGGCGGTGAGTTTCTTCAAGCTGCTGGTTTATATCGCGGGAAGCTTCTTCCTGGCCCAACATATAGTTGGTCCAGCGCTTCAGGTCATCCGACTTAAAACCAGTCCATTCCTGGCGGAAGCGTTCGTCATTAAGACGTTGAATTTCGCTGATTTCGTTGATGCGGCGTTCAAAGCGCTGCGTAATTTCATCCACATTCGCAATAGCGGAGCCAACTGCCTTGCGAGATTTTTCCAATTCATCCATCTGGAAGTTCAGGCTGAGGTTCACCTTCTCAATTTCAGAGAAGCGGTTTTCCCAGCTCTTAAAGACCTTTTCTTTATCCACCAGCGTGCTATTAACCTGGTCTATGAAGCTCGATTGGACTTCTTTGCGGTCCTTCTCGAAAGTTTGTAGTTCTGCGATACGGCCATCCAGCTGCCTGAATGAGTCGTTGAAGGCATCGAAGCGCGAGCGGGTTTCTTCCACACGTTTGCGCACTGAAGCGACTTCACCCTGCAGGTCCGTCAAGCGTTTGGCTTCCTGGCGGCGGTTTTCCTCAAGCAAGTGCAGCGAGCGGCGGTAATCTTCATCAAAGCGGCCTACGTCCTGAATTTTTACTTTCAATTCTTCAATCAGCTTTGCCAGGCGGGTATCTTCCACTTTATAAGTTTTTAGTTAGTTGCGGATGGGCTCAAATTGGTCTATAAACGGATAAATATCGGCCAGGCTGCGCTTGGTTGACTCGATTTCAAGCTTCAAGCGCTTTTGCGCTTCAGTCAAATTGGCGTCGGCACGTTCATTAACATCCCGAATTTGCTTAGTCAGGTCCGTGTTAACCCGTTCAATTCGATTTTCATATTTATCCATGCTGCTAATCTGGTTGCCCAGTTTGGTGATAGTGACTTCCATTTCCTTGATCTGCTTGCGCAGGTTGATGTTTTCCCCTTCAACCACGGTCAGCCGGTTCTGAAGAGATGCCAGGTTGGTCTTATCACTCCGGCGTTCATTGTCCAGCCATTCCACGCGTTTTTCAAGTTGTTCAAATCCACTGTATTCGTCCATGCTGCCTGCCTTCTCTTGTCCAATGATTATATAAGAGAATCAACTAAGTCGCTAACTCCCCCCCACGAAAAGCAGGAAGGGGCTAATGATTTCGATGAATCGGGTCAGGAAGAGGTGCGGGAAGAAACCGAAGGCCAGGATGAGCAGTATGCCGATCAACAATCCGACCAGTGTTAGCCTGGGGTGTGGCAATTCAAGTTTCTGTGTCGGGCGTTCTGTCAAGGGGTCTGGCGGGGTGAGCATAGCCATGATTAACCTCAGGATAAACGCCAGCGTGCCTATAGCCCCTATCCCCAGGAGCAACCATTCCCAGCCTGCACCGATAGGCAGTGAGAACCAGACCAGGTGCTTAACAGGGAAAAGAGCCAGCAAGGGCAAGCCCATCAGGCTCACCTGCCCAAGAATCATTCCCAAACTGAGCAGAGGTTCATCCCGGATGAAGCCATTCAGGTTGCTGAGCTCAGAGGAAGCCCCAGGATACCTGGTCTCGAGAATGGAAAGACAATATGCCCAAAACCAGAAGGAGAAGATTCTCGGCAGCAGGATCATTGCCAGGGTGTTCAGACCGCTTGAAGGTGCCAGCCCAATGATTAACAATGTGTACCCGGTCTCAGTCAGGTACAAATAGGTGGTTTGCCGCCTGAAATTTCTCTGGAAGGAAGCAAAAATTCCGGCAATGGCAATCATGATCAGCCCAAAATATTTCATGTTTTCGAATAATCCAGGCAGATTCCGCAGCCAGGCAAAACGATCGAGAAAGACCAGCAGCAGGATAGGAAAAGTAGTTTGCATACCTGTCAGCAGGAAGCTCACCGGCCAGGGATGATTTTCTATTAATAATTCAGCCATCCAGACGTGGAATGGAAAAGCTGGAAACCAAAGCACGAAGCCAAGCAGCACCAGGGCGGCCCCGCGCAAAATCATCGGGTTTGAAATGATAACGGTAGAAACGCCAGCGAGCATCCAGGAACTCAGCAGCACCAGTGCCATGGCAATGGTTTGCAGCACGATGAAGTGCAAGATGCCCCGTGTTGAGCGCGTTCTCTTTTCCAGCAAAAGCGGGACGGCCAGCAGCGCCAGGATTTCAAAAATCACAGCTGAATAGAGGAATGGATCAACCGCCACCATCATCACTAACAAGGCTGGAATGATGAGGCTCATGGCATTGAAATTGGGCTTGGTGTCAAAAAGCACACTGCAAATGGACCACAAAAAACCACTTAAGTAAGCCAACGCGCAGAAAGAAAATAAATTGGGAGGCAGCGTGAAAGCCCTGCCAAGCAGTATCAGGCTGGTACTAATTTCGTAAGGTCTGTCCATCCATTCAAAGATCAATCCCCTCGGGGCAAACAGGGCTGCAATAACCAGGGCACTTAACAGGAGGCAGCTAATCGTCATGCTTAACCTGCGCATGTAGCTGACTGCTAAAAGTAAGATTCCGGCGATAAGTGGTAGAAGGATGAAAACGATCACTGAATTGATCATAAACTGCCCTTCTCCACCGAAAAGATGTATGGAGCGACAAGCGCGATGCCCAATTTGATCACTGTTAAGAAGCCTTCCAGCAGGGCGGAGTACTCCAGTGAGGCGTAAAGTAATTCAAATCCAGCCAAAAAACCGAGCAAACCTATCAAAACGTAAAAAGGTTCAGATTTCAACCCCAATTGCAGCAGCGAAATTGCTATGATGCTCAACGAGCAAAACAACAAGGCCTGGGGACTCCTGGGGAACATCGTGGCGTGGGCTTGAGGTAGGAAAATTAAAATAAACAAAACGATGCACAGCCCGGTAAACGCTCTGAAGAGTTCGCCTTCTCTGAAAGGCGCGAAGGGTTCCGCAGCTTGCAGCATATCCAGATTTTGCAAACTGTACGCGATAATGCCCACTGCAACAAGGCCGACAATGAGCTTGATAATGGCCACTGTAAAGACCCATATATTCAATAGCACCAGGAACATGGCAATTAACTGGATTGCCAGACTAATCAGATTAGCCAACCATCTTCTACGCACCAGGTTGAAAAGCGCGCATAATACAGCGACGATTGCTGGGATGTATGCCAGTGTAAGGGTCATGGCAGATTGATCCCAGTCACAAACAAGGTAAATAAAATCACTATGAAGACGAGATACCAGATCGTACCGCTTTCCCCCTCAAGAATATCGGTCATAAACTCGCCAGTCTCGCGCAGTGGTTTAACCAACCACAAACCCAAACTGTATACCCATGAAAGGCTAAAGATAGATTGAATACCGTTAAAAAGCCAGGTCAAAAAGCGGAAACCTGGAATTTTCTGCTGATAACTGGTGAAAGGGGGTCTCAGTCCCAGTTTCAAGCCGGCCCCGATCAGTATCCCGAACAAGGCAAGGCTGATGACCGGGGGCTGCCAGGGTTTCATAAGCAAGCTATCCGGACGCCCAATAATACCAAGTACAAAAATTGAGCCCAGAATCAGGATCAGACCCAGCGGGAAAGTAATGCGTACGTGTTTTTCCAGGCCTGTAATCGTACTGCTTGCTTCGAGGATATAACGCAGATAGCCTGCCATCAGGAAGGCATGTGCGAAAATGAAAATTAGTCCCGTCCAGGTAAATCCTGTGCCCGTCAGCCCCTCCCATCCATGGCCAGCCGGGGTGAATGGTAAACCCACCAAACCAAACAAGGCAATAAGCGGCAGGAAGTTGATCCGACGAATTGGAGGTTCGAACAGGAAAATCTCACCGCCTACCAATAAGAGTGCTAACCCCCAGGCCTGGCCAGCCTGCGCGTTGCCATTCAAGGCGCTTTGCACCACAAAAGCCGAAAGAGCAATCTTCCAATACGGCCGGGCAGCGGCCAGGTTCGCCCGGGTCAACCAGGTAATTGAAGCGTAGAGGGCTGCCAGCAAGGCAGACCAATGCAAGATGTTTATAAGGCTTCTGGAAAGAGTCAGGAATTCGCCAGGCAGATAAGCGATTAAAGTCAGAGCCGAGATGGTTGGGGCCAGGCGGCTGAGTACTGAAATGCTGTAAGGCAATTTTTCATTTGTTAGGAAGGGTGCGTAAATGGGTAATATTCCCAAGCGCAATGCGGCCGCCAATAAAAAGTACAGGCTGGCGCTAGTAGGGATTTCTGCCAGAGTGAAGTCAGATTTTACCTGCCACGCCGCCACCGTGGCAAAAATCAATGCCAGAACGCTCAGCAAGCGCAAACCGAGGGCCGAAATCATGCGGCCGTGATTGCCGCTAAACGACTGCAACCGCAGTAAGTATGTGAATTCGACGATGTCGATCATGACCCAGGCGCTAACCAGGGTCAGGGCGTCGCCGGAGGTGATGGCTAACAGCTGCAGCCCAGCCAGGCCCAGGGCAGCTGCCCAGGGCACAGTGCTCTGGGGGTCCTTTGAGCGGCTTGGGTCGGTGATAATCACGGTGCTTACCAGGGTAATGAGGGCAACCGCGTAAGGCCAACTCTGATAGTTGATTACCAGGAAGGGGGCATAGTGGAAGATAGAAAGCGGCGTCCAGTTTGCCAGGTGGAATTCGGAGGGTAAATAAAGCCTTGAAAAGTAAATCAGACCGAGAGTTAGCAGGCAGATCAGTACCGAAATTAGCCAGGCCAGGTTAATGCGCTTTTTGTTACGGCCCAAAAGAAGCACAAACAATGAACCACCCATTAACAGGGCGATACTCAATAATAGCAGCATGGCTTAATTGTAATTGAATGTCCTTAGAGAATTTCTCCGCTTTTCCGCTTCAACAATTTTCCACCCCCGCGTCTACCTGACCAATGGCCATCTTTTACGATCAACTCACCACGCAAGAAGACCTGCCGGGGAAAACCTTTCAATTGCCAGCCCTCATAAAGGTTGTAGTCTGTGCGATGTTGGGCAACTCTCACCCCGTAGTCCACTTTTAAAGTGGGGTCCCAAAGTGCCAGGTCTGCATCAGAACCAACCGCGATGGTCCCTTTTTGCGGATAAAGCCCAAAGATTTTAGCCGGGTTTGTGGCCGTCAGGGCTACAAATTGACTTGGGCTGATGAGTACCTTATCAACAGCGTGCGTCCAAAACACTGGCAATCGATCGCCTATGCCGGGCAAGCCATTGGGAATTTTGGTGAAATCTCCCTTGCCCAACTCCTTGCCTGGGATGGCAACTGGCTGGCCTTCGTAAAGAATGGGCTGGCTGCCGTCAAAGAAGAATGGGCAGTGGTCGGTAGCCAAAACCTGGATAGTGCCGTTTTCAAGCCCCTGGAAGAGCCTGGCTCCATCCGCTTCGGTGCGCATAGGCGGTGAACAGATCCATTTTGCGCCGTCAGGCCTTTCCAGTTCTTTTTCGGTGAAAAAGAGGTATTGGGGGCAGGTTTCGCCCATGCAAGGCAAACCCCTCTCACGGGTGTAAGCCAATTGGTCAACCTCGCCAGCCACATTCATATGCACAAGATACACGGGTGCATCGGCCATGATGCCGAGCGCTTGTGAGCGCAGAGAGGCTTCCACTTCGCCCCAGCCAGGGCGCGTGCGGGCGTGCCAGATGGGGCTTTTCTTACCGGCCTGGAGGGCTTCGGCAATCAACACTTCGATGACATCGCCATTCTCGGCATGCACCATCGTCAGAATGCCAGCGTTGCCGGCCACGCGCATGGCCTTGAAGATGTTGCCGTCATCCAACCGCAATCGGCCATTGTAGGCTGTAAAGACCTTGATGCTGGTAACACCGGCCTTTGGCAGGTCTTTCAGTTGCTCAGCCACTTTGTCATCGTAGTAGGTGATGTTAGCGTGCGCGCTGATATCCACCGCAGCTTTGGCAGCTTTGGCTTGCCAGGCATCGATATTCTTGAAAAGGTCGTGGTCATCCTGGGAGATGAAATCAATCACCGTAGTTGTGCCGCCGAAAGCTGCGGCTTTGGTGCCGGTGTAATGGTCATCTGATGAAGTCGTGCCAGACATAGGCAGGTCTAAATGGACATGCGCATCCACACCACCAGGTAGGATCAGCATCCCCGCAGCATCAATGATTTCTGCGTCTTCGCATAGCAAGTTTTCTCCAAGCGCGCTGATCTTTTCGTCTTCCACAAGGATGTCTGCCGGCTTCATAGAGTCAGCAGTTACAACCGTGCCATTTTTGAAGAGCTTTCTCATTCTGTCTCCTTCTGATCGTTCATGCCGCTGAATAAGGCCAGGATTAATGGGTCGATCGGAATTTCGGGCAGTGTTTCAGCCGCGTATTCATTACGTTGAAGGGCTTTTCCGCGTAAGACTTTCCAGATAAGATCCCGTTCTTCGTCGTGTACAGGCAGATCAGCTAATTTTTGGGCTTTGTTCACCCGACCGATGGTTGTGTAAAAGAAAGTAATGCGCTTCCAGTTTTCGGCAGGGATTGGTTGTTCCAGTGTGATAAGCGGGCCAAGTTGCAGTTTGAAATATTCCTCGTTTGCATGCGGGTGCTCAAGCTGATCCCGCAGCAATTCTTTGCGCGTAGTCAGCTCGTGCCCCCTTACACGGGCAATCTGGCGAATCTGCCAGCGTTCATTTTTTGGGAAGTTTCCCGTCTGGTAGAAAGCAAGGTAATCGACGGATATGATCTTGGGCGCGCTTTTAAGCGGGATGCGATACCAGCCCAACACGCGCGCGATCTCCAGGTCCCGAGGCTCAGGAATGATTGCCACCAGTACCAAGTCCGTTTCGGGGATCCCGCGCGTGCCAGTCATCTTATTTCAGCTTGACAGCTGCCTCCGCGTTGAACGCTTCAATAAGTTTGTCAATTTCCGGGGCCTGGGCTTGCACTTCGGTCCAATAGTCGTCATCATTCCATTGTGCCTGAATTTCCTCATAGGTGCGGCCTTGTTGCTCCACCCAGGTGTAATACTTCAGGTTGTGGATGCGTTTCCGGTCCCAGTAACCCAATTCCTGCATGTTGTCTGTGCGTTCACCTTTGAGATAGCGGGCATCATCAGCGATCGCGGCTTTTTCATCATACTTGCCTGATTCTGCACGCATTTCTTCCAGACGGCTGCCGTAAAGTTCCATCGAATCCGTAAGGACGGTAACCACAACATCCTTACTGCTCAATTCATGATGTTTGGCAAGCTTGATGGCTGAGAGTAGATTTGAGATACTGGAGAATCCCAACAGGTCAAGTTGGTTGACGGTCTGCTCGTCCACACCACTATTGAGCAAATGCTTGCGCCCAGCAGGTTCGTTGAAGAGCCTGGCCAAATTAACAACCGCATTATCATCAATGGCAGTGACGAAATCAGTGTTTTTGACGTTATGCACCCAGGGTACATGCTTATCGCCAATGCCTTCAATGCGGTGCGCGCCGAAACCGTTATTCAAGAGAGTGGGGCACTGCAGGGCTTCACTGGCGACAATCTTTGAATTGGGGAATTGCTGTTTGAGGTAATCACCCGCGGCAATTGTGCCCGCGGAGCCAGTGGCAGAACAGAATCCAGCCAGGCGGCTATTATCATGCTTCACAGTGTTGAATAGCTCGGCCAGCGCTGGTCCGGTGATGCTGTAATGCCAGAGGTAATTGCCCATTTCTTCGAATTGATTGAAGATCATCAGGTCTTGCCCTGAGCGTTTGAGTTCCCAGCATTTGTCAAAGATTTCCTTGACGTTAGATTCTGTGCCCGGGGTGGCGATGACCTCATCGGCGATTTCCTGCAGCCAATCAAAGCGTTCACGGCTCATGCCCTCTGGCAAAATAGCGATGGATTTGCAGCCCAGCAAGCGGCTGTCATAGGCTCCTCCGCGGCAGTAATTGCCAGTAGATGGCCAGACGGCTTTTTGGGTGGTCGGGTCAAATTGCCCGGTCACAAGGCGTGGCACCAGGCAGCCAAAGGCTGCCCCAACTTTATGCACGCCGCAGGGGAACCACTTGCCAACCAGGGCAACGATGCGGGCATCCACACCTGTCAGGCTGGAAGGGAATTCAAGGTAATTTACGCCGCCAAAAAGACCGCCTTCTTCCACCGGCTGATTGTGCCAGGTGATGCGGAAGAGATTTAGGGGATGCACTTCCCAAAGACCAATTTTCTTTAGCCTTTGCTTGATTTCATCTGGCACGAGGCTGGGGTCACGCTGCTGCGCAAGCGTTGGAATGATGATGCCTTGTTCGCGGATGCGCCCTAAGGTGCGCTGCAGGCGGTCTTTGTGGACGGTTAAGTCAATTCTGGTCATTTTTGGATTCATCCTTATCTGTAAAGGGTCTAGCATAGCGGATTTGATCTAAACGGGTGGGTTCGTGCTCCTGGTCTGGTCCATCTGCTACGATAT
>WOZB01000134.1 GCA_011620445.1 Anaerolineaceae bacterium
CTGGCCATAATTGCCTGGGCGCCTTCAGGGCTGAAGAAGTAATCCACAAAGGCGGCTACCTGGGGTTTTTCAACCAGGGCTTGGTTGTTGGCATAGATGTAAAGCGGGCGGGAGAGAGGGTTGTAAGTGCCATCAGAGACGGTACTGTCCTCCGGTAGCACGGCCACACCAGCCTCATTGATTATGGGGACGGCTCTTACCTTGTCTACATTGTTCACGTAGTAAGCGTAGCCAAAGAAACCAAGGGCATTCTTCTCGTTGGCAATGCCATTGAGCAGCACATTGTCGTCGGAGCTGAAGGTCGTCTGGGCATCGCTGCGCAAATCTTCTTCGCCTTCTTTTGCAGCAGCCACAACTTCGATCATGAAGTCACGAGTGCCTGAGTCAGGGTCGGGGATGAAGAAGAGGATGGGCTCATTTGGGAAGGAGGCATCCAGATCAGACCAATTCTTAATGGTGGATGAAGCGCCAAAGAGATATGCAAGTTGTGCAGCGGTCAGTTCTTTGACCCAGTCATTTTGGGGGTTGACCATGACGGTCAACCCGTCGAGGCCGATCAGGTATTCACTGTATTCAATGCCAGAGGCAGTGCAAAGCTCTTCTTCAGAACTTTTAATCGCACGGGAAGCATCCGAAATGTCAGTCTCGCCAGCACAGAATTTCTTAAATCCACCGCCAGTACCAGACAAGCCCACAGAAACGCGAACTTCGGGAGCAACTGCGGCAAATTCTTCAGCGACAGCGACGGTGATTGGGTAAACAGTTGAAGAACCGTCGACGACAACGTCACCGCTCAGTTCAACTTCGGCAGCAGGTGCAGTAGGCTCTGCTTGGGTGGGGGCGGCAGAAGGTGCAGTAGGTTCTGCTTGGGTGGGGGCGGCAGCAGTTGTAGAAGGTACTGCCTGGGTGGGGGCGGCCGTTGGGCTAGCGCAAGCACCAAGCACCAGGGCAGCAATCATCAAAATGGCAAATAGGTTAAAACGACGCATTCTTTTTCTCCTTGAATTATTTTTGTGTACCTAATTATGTTAACATTGGCCACTTAAATTGGGGTAAAAAGAATGTTAACGAGCGGTCATACTTTGATTTACGGAAGGTCGATTCCCTTAGTACCTCTCAACCATTATCGGAAAAGTAGCGTAGAATCTTCTTGATGAGACTGAGAAATTTTGGGTTATTGATCTGTACTTTGGCTATAGTAAGTTTGAGTTGGGGCTGCAGCCAGAAGCAAACCTTGCCCGGCCTCACCCCAATCCCTTACACCACAGCAACAGCGACCCTTTCGCCTAATCTCCTGGCAACTGAGCAAGCCAGTCTGGCTACCCCCACGCCTGAACCCTCGCCCACCCCCTGGGCTTATGCCAGCCTGACGCCAACCCTTGACCCCTTGCTGCCTATTTTGCCAGCCTATAATCCACTAACCGGACTGGAAGAGGTGAAAGTAGAAAATGCCGGGCAGAGGCCTATCCTCATAAAACTAGCCAACTGGCCGCAAGAACTGCGCCCTCAGGCCGGCATTAACGAAGCAGATATCGTCTTTGAGTATTTCATTGGTGCCCAAAGCAACCACCTGGCCGCGCTCTTCTTCAGCCAATCACCGGAAGCGGTAGCCCCACTTGCTCCTGCCCGAGCCCCTGATACGCGACTGGCCATTCTCTATGGCGCAAGCCTGGCCTACCAAAGCGCCAGACCCAACATCCAGAAGGTGATCGATGATTCCCTGCCCGAGCGCAACTTTATGGCCAACACAAGCCCCTGTGCGGCCATCTGCGCGGAACCGGCTGCCAAGGGCGGCAACATCGCGGTAAACGTGCCAGGCTTAAGGGCTATTATCAACCAGCAAGATTCCGAAGAACTTGATCTGACCCTGGCAGGCATGCAATTCAGCGAAACCAGCGGCAAAGGTGATGGCGAGGCACGGCAATTCAGCTATATGTATGCAGATTTCTCGGTGATGGACTGGCGCTTCGAACCCGGTACAGGGAAATACCACCTCTGGCAGGATTTGCGTTATGCCCCGGGAAAGTACAAACTTGAACCCTCATCTGACCGCGACACTAAACTACCCATCGCCTTTGACAATGTGATTGTGCTCTACACCCGTTATATTAGCTATGGGCAGGATGGTTACGACCTGGATATGCGCGAGACCGACCCCGAACAGCAGGCCTTGATATTGCGCGATGGCAAAATTTTCTACGGTAAATGGCTGGTGCCGGCTCCCGACCGACCAATCCAATTCAAAGACGCCAATGGGCAGGATATTCCCCTCAAACCCGGCAGAACCTGGATTACTTTCGCGAGCATTAACACGCGCTCCAAACAGATCGAGCCGGGCATTTGGGAACTGACTTTTTCGTTCAATTAAGCAATAAGTTGAATATTAAGCAGCCAGGGCGCCATCGGATGCTGGCTTCATATTGGCAGCTCGCAATCCGTTCAAAGTGACCACCAAAGACAATCCCACATCCGCCAGCACCGCGGCCCACAGCGGCGTGAGGCCGGCAATTGCCAGACCAGCCACAACGAACTTGACCGAGAGACTGATGGCAATATTTTGTTTGATCAGGTGGTTGGTGAAGCGTGCCAGTTTGACTGCGAAAGGCAGTTTCTTCAGGTTGTCGTTCATCAGCACCATGTCCGCCGTTTCGAGCACCTGGGCATTACCAGCCCCACCCATAGCGATGCCTAAATCGGCTTTGGCGAGTGCCGGGCTGTCATTGATACCATCGCCAACCATGCTTACCAGGCCATAAGTTTCATGTAATTGGGCGATGGCGGCCAATTTTTGTTCAGGCAGAAGTGAAGCCTGAACCTCATCCAAACCCAGGTTCATGCGCACTCTTTCAGCCGCCTGGGGGTTATCCCCGGTAAGCATGAGGGTGCGGATGCCAAGCGCGTTCAAAGCCTGCAGCACCGCAGCGGATTCATCGCGCGGGGTATCTTCAACCCCGATAAAGCCGCGCACCGCCTCACCATCGCAAAGCAGCATGACGGTTTTGCCTTCTGATTGGGCGGCCACAGAACCCTCCTTGACGGTTGCGGGTAAATGATCGCCATGGTCCTGCTCAAAGAGTGGAAGGCTGCCCACTGTGGCCAGTTTGCCGTTCACCCAGCCTTCCTGACCCTTCCCATCCAGGTTGCGGGCATTCTCGGCCGGAGCGTATTTGCCGGCTACGCCGCGGTTTTGGGCTTCATTGCTGACGGCCTGTGCAAGCGGATGCGAGCTGTGGGCTTCCAAGGAATCAGCCAGGGCAACCAGGTCGTCACATGCCTCACAAGTCAATCCGGCATCATGCCAGTGTCCGTCCGCCGTCTGCACTTGCTTCACAACCGGTTTGCCAATGGTCAGCGTGCCAGTTTTATCAAAGGCCATCACTTTGGTATTGCCCAGGGTCTCAAGGAAAACTCCGCCCTTGAAGACCACCCCTCTGCGGGCGGCGGCTGTAAGGCCGCTAATCAGGGTGATTGGTGTGGAGATAATTAGCGCGCATGGGCAGCCGATCATCAGCAAAGAGAGCCCGCGGTGCAACCAGCCGTAAGATGCAGCCGTATTCCAAAAGGGTTGCCTGAAAATCAGGGTTGGAACGATCATTACCAGCAAGGCGATGGCAATCACAATTGGGGTGTAGACCGCCGCAAAACGGTCTACAAATTTTTCCTGCTTTGAACGGTTTGCCTGTGTTTCGGTGACCAGCGTGATGATGCGCTGGATGGTGTTATCTTTGGCGAGTTTAGTGACCAAAACTTTGAGTATGCCTTGGCCGTTGACAGTGCTGGAGAAGACTTCATCTCCTTCCCCCTTTGGCACCAGGGTGCTTTCGCCAGTGATGGGGGCCTGGTTCACCTCGCTACTGCCGCTCAAAACCCTGCCATCCATCGGAAACCGTTCTCCTGGACGCACAATTATCGTATCACCGAGTTTCAGGTTCAAAACGGGTACGGAAATTTCACCATTTGCGGTGACCAGCAGGGCATTTTTTGGGGCGAGGTCAGCAAATTCGGAAAACACTTCCCTGGCGCGGTCGTTGATATAGCCTTCCAATGATTCCGAGATGGCAAATAGAATGAGCATAATGAGGGCTTCACTGGCCTCGCCAATCAGGACCGCCCCAGTGGATGCCAGAGCCATCAATACGCCCATATTTATGGAGAATCCATCGGAAAGGCCGTTCCAGGCCTGGCGGAATACCAGGATGCCCAGCATGGGAAGGCTAGCCAGTTGCAGTGGCAGGTAAACCCAAACTGGAAGCTCGCGCTGTTGCAGTAGGATGCCCAGGATGAGAATTATCAAACCTGCTCCCATCAGGGGCAGGTCTTTGGAGTGGATAAAGTATTTCCAAAAGCCCAGAAAATCGAGCACTTTTGTGGTTGAGGGTTTTTGTGTCAGACCATCAACCTCAGCTTGCACACGGTAACCCAAACGGTTGATGGTGGCCTTGATTGCCTCCTTGTCAACATCTCCTTCTATGGAAAGCCGACCTTTGATAAAGTCCAAATCGGCGGATTCCACTCCTGGGTGTTTGCGCACTTCGGATAAGATGACGGAAGAACAATCCTGACAGGTGATCCCAAGGATATCGATGACTGTTTTAGACATTTTCTTCCTCCGCGAGTTGATGGCCGCTGTGGGCATAAGCTAATTTGTAAAGGTCCGTGATGTGCTCATCATCGATGCGGTAGAAGATTTGCTGGCCTTCCCTGCGGGTGGAAACGAAACGTAAATTGCGCAGCACGCGCAGCTGATGCGAGACCCCACTCTGGCTGACACCCACCAGGTCTGCCAAATCAGTCACATTGGATTCGCCCTCAATCAGCACGGCAATCAACTTGATGCGCGTGGCATCCCCCAGGCCTTGAAAAGCCCAGGCCATCTGTTCGGCTGTCTCGCAATCGATAGGCAATTTGCGTTTTTCCATATTTTTCCTCTTAATAACTGCATATATGAGCAAGTATTCATATTATAAGCAGAATACACAATTTAGCAAGGGCAAAAAGCAAATTGTGGGGGGATTAATTCGAGCTTCTGCTCAGGCTTTGGCCAAGTATTGCAGCAATTCTGCGGTCAGGCGGGCATCATCGATGGCATGATGGGTATTTTTCTCTGTAAGATTGCAGATTTTGCCAGCAAATTCCAGTTTTTGTGAGTTGAAACCGTTGTAACGCGGGTTCCACTCCCCGTAATAGGCCGCGAATAACTTCATCACGCAGAAGGACTGATCCATCGTAAGGGTCCACGGCAGCTTGTAAGCCTGGTTTGTCTGACGCAATAAGCGCATGTCAAAATCGGCATTGTAAATGCCAATCGCCCGGTTTTTGAGGATGCCTTCGATTTCGGGCCAGAGCTCAGGCCAACGAGGTTCACCTGCTACATCCGCATCGGTAATGCCGTGCACAGCACTGCTTTCCGGCGGGATTGGACGGCCAGGGTTAACCAGGTGGTCGTAGAGCGCGTTACCGTCCACGTCCACGATGCTGATTTCACAAATCAGGTCCCCAGGGCCAATACCCGTGGTTTCTGTATCAAGGATGACTGGGTTGAGTGCCAGAATTTCTCGCGCGCGCTGAATGACCTTGGGATTAGCAACCGGATAGTTAGGCATGCCCCCATTATAATTGACACAGGATTGCGCGCCAACATTTAAGCGACATTTAAGCGAGGATTGCTATGAGCAAAGAAACTATCAGGGCTTTCTACGATCAAAAGGCAGAGTATGAATGGGAACGCATGGACAGGCACCCCATTGAATGGATCCTGACCACCCATGAGCTGGAAAAGACCCTCAAAGCGGGGGATTCTGTTTTGGATTTGGGAGGCGGTCCTGGTCGTTACGCGCTGCACTTTGCCCGTATGGGTTGCAAGGTGACTTTGGTGGACCTCTCGGATGGCTGTATAGCTTGGGCAAAAGCCAGGGCTGCAGAAGAAGGCCTGGATGTCAACATGATGCAGGGGGATGCATTGGAGGTGGATGAGCTGTTGGCAGGGCAAAGTTTTGACCACGTGCTGATGATGGGTCCCCTTTACCACCTGCTGCTGGAGGAGGACCGTAAAAAAGCAGTCCAAAATGCCATTGCTCTGACTAAGCCAGGGGGCAGAGTGTACCTTTCCTTTTTGCTAATGTTCAGCGGGGTGATCTATTACATGAGCAGCTGCCCTGAAATGATTTTGGGCGAAGCCGAAAAACCATTCCTGGACGCAGTTAAAGGAGGCTATTCTTACGGCGGACCAGCGTTTACGGAAGCATTTTTTATCGACCAGAAAGAGATTCTGCCTTTCATGATGCCTTTTGGACTGGAAGATCAGCACCTCTTTGCCCAGGAAGGTATTTTGGGACAATTTGAAAACCAATGGCTTTTTCAGCCCGAAGATGTAAGAAAAGCTTTTCTAGACCTGGCTATTCCCCTGTTGGAACGGCCCGAGTTTCTGAGTTACGCCGAACATGCCATGCTGCACGGCCGAAAACCACAGCAGAAGGAAAGCCCAGGATGAGCATTTATCAGCACTTTGCCCGGCATTACCAGAACAGTCAATACTCAGCTTTTACCAGGAGGGTACTCAATGAGATTTTTCCGCACTGGTTGGAGGTGTTGGATTTTAAACCACAGTCACTGCTCGATATGGCTTGTGGGGCGGGCGAATTTGCCATCGCCCAGGCAAAGGCTGGGTTGCAGGTCGTGGGTCTGGACCAGTCTCAGACTTTGCTTCGGATGGCACAATCCGCTGCTGCGGAAGAAAGCGTAAAACTGCGTTGGGTGCAGGGCGATATGAGCCAGTTCTCGCTCGCTGAGCACTTTGACTGTGTTACCTGCTGGTTTGATAGTCTGAATTACCTGCTCAAAATTGAAGACCTGGCCAACTGTTTCAAGGCGGCTTATGCCCATCTTCACCCGGGCGGGTATTTCCTGTTTGACATGAATACGATTTACGGTATCGTGGTGCAGTGGCAAAAGCACCCATACTTCATCCAACAGGAAACGCCGGACTACCTTGAAGTCTGCGCCAATTCCTGTGATTATGAAAACAGCGTCGCGCAGATGCGCATTATCATGTTTGAAAGGCAGGGAAAAACCTGGGCGCGGCACGAAGAAGTGCACACTGAACGGGGATATGCCGTGGACGACATCCTGCTGCTGTTGGAAAACGCAGGTTTTCAGGTTAAACACGTGCTGGGGAACCCGCTGCTCATGCGCCCCCTGGAAACTGAGGATAGCCGCCTCTGGGTGGCAGCCAGGAAACCCGAAGCGACGATGTGATGAATACAAAAGTACTTGAGACCGTAAAGGCTATTGTGGCTGCCTCTTCCAATATCGTGTTTTTTGGCGGAGCAGGTGTTTCGACCGCTTCAGGCATTCCGGATTTTCGCTCAGCCACTGGCCTTTATAACCAACGGCGGGGCAGCAAGTATCCACCAGAAACCATGTTGAGCCGTGCTTTTATGCTGCACCATCCGCAGGAATTCTACGATTACCACCTGAATAATCTCATTGCCCGCGGTGCCAAACCCAACACAGCCCACCTGGTCCTGGCAGAACTTGAGAAAGCTGGAAAACTGAGAGCCGTCATCACGCAAAATATTGATGGGCTGCACCAGGCAGCCGGGTCAAAAAACGTGATTGAATTGCACGGCAATACATACAAGTTCTATTGCCTGGGTTGCGGCCAAGGGTATGATCTGGCTTTTGTCGATTCTGCCAGATCGCTGCCGCCAACTTGCCCCATTTGCGGGAAGATGGTGCGGCCGGATGTGGTGCTTTACGGGGAGAATTTGGATGGCGCGGTGATGCAGGCAGCCATCGATGCAATCAGAAAGGCCGATGTTTTGATGGTCGGCGGAACATCGCTGGTAGTTTACCCAGCTGCTGGTTTGATTGACTTCTATAAAGGTAATAAGTTGGTTCTGATCAACCAGCAAGCGACCCCCTTCGATGCGCGGGCTGATTATATCCTCCAAGGGGATATCGCTAAAATCCTCCCCGCTTTTGTTGAAAATTTCGACACAAAATACGAACGTTGAAAAAAGGCACATTGATGTCCAGTTTTCGGTTGCAGCCTCTCAAAATTTCCTTATACTCTTGCTGGAAAACAGGTAATTTTGGAACTTTCAATCGCAAAAACTTACTATCAGGCTATGCTTGATCGGGGCCCGGCATATATCGGCACATTCTACGTGGGCGTGCGGTCAACTGGAGTATTTTGCCACGCCATCTGCCCAGCCAGAAAACCTGGTTTTGAGCAATGCGAATTTTTTACGAAGCCTGAAGAAGCCTTATTAGCCGGTTATCGCCCCTGCAAACGTTGTTTGCCCCTCTCGCACCCCTTGAATATGCCTGATGCGGTACTGAAACTTGTTGGCATGGTGGAAGCCGACCCCACCCGGTATTGGCGGGAAGCAGACTTCAAGAGCCGGGGTCTTGCTGCCAAAACTGCCAGCCGGCAATTTCTTCGGCGCTTTGGCATGTCCTTCGTGCAATATGCAAGAGCAAGACGAATGGGCATAGCCATGCAAGAGATCCGCAATGGCAGCAGGGTGATTGATGCCCGATGGGAAGTACGCTACACCAGCGCCAGCGGATTCCGGGATGGCTTCAGCCAGATTTTCGGGATGTCGCCCGCGAATGGCAGTGAGGCCCTCTATGTTTCAGCGAGGTGGTTGGAAACGCCGCTGGGGCCAATGTTGGCGATTGCGGATGAAACTGACCTGCTATTGCTGGAGTTCAGCGACCGAAGTGGCTTGGAGCGGGAATTTGAAATCCTGAGGCGTCAGGAGAAGGCAGTGGTTCTGCCTCGGGATAATCACATTCTCGACCAAAAAGAAAATCTAATCAAAGCCTATTTTATAAAATAGATCACTAAAAATGAACCGAAATGGAGGAAATTATGCTAAGATTAAATGAGTTCAGCAACAACCATCACCCTTCCAGGGCGAAAATGTTGGCAAAATATATCAGACTTGGAATTTCTGTTAAATTATTCATCACAAAAGTATGATGGGAGTTCCTATGCAACCTAACCCCGTATTGAAAAAACTTGGCTTTTCAGACGATGATCGTGTC